>NZ_CP065364.1 GCF_019904295.1 Ruegeria sp. SCSIO 43209 | reverse complement strand
TTTGTCTTCAAGTGACTCTGAAGCCACGATAGAGTGATTCTGATCCCACGTTTGAGCGACTCTGAAGCCACGATCTGAACAGTGGCCCTGTGGACAGAATCGAACCCCTCCCCTAGGGTCGGGTGTTAATGAAACACCGAAAGCCGGGCAGCCTGATCGGGACAAGCGCGGTGGGATCGAGCAGAGCCATGACATATTTTCTACCGACCGCATTGCGGATCGGAGCCTTCTGATGAATGCAGGTATTGCGACCGGCGGCGGGGCGGGACCTGAGGACTTTTTCGTTTGCGATTTCTTTGCAGCGGTGCCCAAACATGATCTCGCTTCGATGGAGCATCCGCTCTTTTCCCTCTCGACGCGTCCAGATCGGCGCATACTCGAATACCGGCACAATGATGTGGAGGTTGTGGTCACGCCATCCGTCAAAGGGCGCGCTACGATCTTTGATGCAGATATCCTGATCTTTTGTATCTCGCAGTTGGTGGCCGCGCTCAATGCAGGCAAACCGACGGCGCGTACACTCACGCTGACCGCTCATGACCTGCTGCTGGCGACGGGGCGGGAAACCTCCGGGGATGGCTACCGACGGCTGCGCGATGCCTTTGAGCGCTTGGCAGGCACACGCATCACCACCAATATCGCCACGGGTCCCAAGGATGATCCGCTCGAAGTCACCACTGGGTTCGGTCTGATCGAACGCTGGGAAATTGTGCGGCGTACCCGCGGCGGCCGTATGGTCAGCGTGGCGGTCACACTGTCTGACTGGCTCTATCGTGCCGTACTGGCGAAGTCGGTTTTGACCTTGAATAGAGAGTATTTCCGACTGCGCCGCCCGTTGGAGCGCCGTCTTTACGAGCTGGCACGCAAGCATTGCGGACGTCAGCCGGAATGGCGGGTTTCGATAGAGGTGCTCTGCAAGAAGTCGGGCTCGGCCTCTCCGCGCAGAGTGTTCCGTGCCATGGTGCGCGAGATCATTCGTGATGGCCGGTTGCCGGATTACACGCTCACCGAGGAGCCGGGGGATATGATCTGCGTGCGCCCGATGGCCGTGATTGAGGAGGCCGCAGGAGCAGGGGCTGCGCTTGCCCCGGAGACTTTCGAGACCGCCCGTCGCTTGATACCTGGCTGGGATGTCTATGCGCTGGAGGCCGACTGGCGCGCCATGTGGCACGCCTCCGGCCAACCTCGCCTCAAAAGCGCGGACGCTGCCTTTCTTGGGTGGGTAAAGAAACGCGCTGCCGAGATGTGATTTTCCGGTCAGGTGTCTCGGAATTCCCCTATTTTTCGGAACCGCTTGCGCTAGTGTTTCGCATGCGAAAAGGGTTGTGTTTTAGAGATGTGGAATAAAGGGCAACAGGACTGAGCTTGGAAGGGCGTTATGCTGGAATGTGCGTTTGAAAGCTGGTCGCCGACGATTGGAGACCCGAGTCTCATGGGCTGGCTCACAGTGGTTGCCTATGTTGTCGCGGCGGTTGTAAGCTTGCGTACTGCGTTAGTTGGGGATTTTCCTGCGGCTCTGGCGGGCCGGGAAAGAGCGTTCTGGGTGTTATTGGCCGTGCTTTTGTCTCTGCTCGCGCTCAATAAGCAATTAGACCTGCAATCTTTTCTAACCGCTTCCGCACGCTGTCTTGCGATCGAGCAGGGTTGGTATGAGAACCGTCGTCCGGTGCAGTTGGCCTTCATTGGAGCTGTTGGGATCTGCTGCCTGATCATTGGTTGGGCGGCGGCGCTGTTGTTGGGAAGAAGTCTGAGACGAACATGGCTCGCGCTTTTGGGGCTATGTGTTGTATTGGCCTTTATCTTAATCCGCGCGGCTGGTTTTCACCATGTCGATACGCTGATCGGTATGGAGATTTATTCCATCCGGGCAAACTGGGTTCTGGAACTGTCCGGTCTTGTATTGATCCTGATCGCAGGTCTTCTGCATCCTCGGTGGAATTCTGATCGAGTCCGATAAGGCAAGATTACTGGACATTTTCAAGAGAAATGGGGCAGGGCGAAAAAGCAGCCATAATGAGTAACAAAGCGCCGCAATCAAAAATACGGTAGAACTTTATTACTTCAAATTTAAGGCTTCGATACTTAACCAATCCTGTGAACTTATCTTTCACTAGCCGCAGAAACCTTGATGACATCGCCGGATTCTCCGCTGAAACTTTAATATCCCAACAAATCCGCCGCTGGGTTTTCAACGATGTCAACGTCATCGTAGTATTTCTGTGCCTGCGCGAGAGAGCGGTGCAGCGACAGGCGCATGGCAGCCTGGATCGGGGCGCCGTCGAGCGCGGCCTGGGTCAGAAAGCCCGAGCGTAGCCCGTGGGGTGAGGCGAAGTCGTCCGGTAGCCCGGCCAGTTTCAGCCGGTGCTTGACGATCTGCGCAATCGCATCCGGGGTCAGGCGGCGCTTCAGCACCCGGTCCGCTTTCGAGATCGGGCGGAACAGGGGGCCATCCTCGATCTGTCCAACCTCGACCCAATACACCAGCGCCTGTGCGGCGCGGCCCTTCAGCACCAACCGGGGCGTCTCGCCCTTGCTCGTGGTCTTGGTTTCCATCAGGGAAACCCAGACCACGCCTGATTTCTCAAACTCTTTCAGCGACACATCTTCGCGGCGCAACCCGGTGATCTCAGACCGGCGCCGGCCGCCCGAGGCCCAGCCCAGCATCAGGATCGCCCGGTCGCGACAGTCGCGGCGGGAGCCGCGGCAGGTGGTCAGCATCTGCTCTAGCACATCGCGGGTGATCGGATGGGCGGATTTCGGGGCTGGGGCGCGCGCAGCGGCACGACGCGCTTTGGCGCGGGCCTGCTTGACCTGCGGCGCATCGAACGGTGAGGCAAGGTTCTTCATCCGGTGAAAGGCCAGCCAGGAGGCGATGCGCCGGTCCAGTGTCGACGGGGCAGGGCAGGCCAGCGATCTGCGCAGTCCTTGCGCAATCAGTCCTTCCGCCGCCTGCCGGGCGATGTCGCCTTTGGGCGCATCGCCAAGATCGCGGGCATGATCGAGAATGAAAGCCAGGGCTGTGGCCTCACTCTCAGGCCAATCCAGCGCCGTGCTGAAGCGCGCTGACTTCCAGGCGGTGACATAGAGCAGGTCGCGCTCATAAGCCCGCAGCGTATTGGCAGGCGTGCCGCGGACATAGAGGTCCGTCAGCGCCTCTTGATCGGCTTGAGACAGGGCAGGGGAGGCGGCCGGGAGATATGGGGCAGGGGGCTTCATGTGGTCCATTCTGCGCGGTTTTCGCGGCAAGATCAATTACTCCTGATAAGGGATACTTATCGGATATGATTGATGAATTATAGTACATACCTAATAATAAGCATAAGGTTAGAATAATGCGCGCTAAGCTGACATTTATCCTATTTTTATCAGATTAGCACGGGGGTAGTATTGGTTGATGAGCAGCAAAAATTTCAAAAGTCTTTTATCGTTACCAAACCACGTCAAAGAAAGACAAATTTCATGCGATTTGGAAGAAACCGTGGAATTCCCAGCAAAAGAAGGCCAAAATGAAACGGTAAAAGGTCACTGAGTATTCGGCAGATCGCCGAGAAGAGCTCAAGGCAAAATGGAAGAGTCTGAATATGAAATCTATTGTCGTGCTGCTCGCTTCAATCGTGATCGGGGCTATGGCATTACCAGCCATGGCGCAGGGTTATCGCATTCAATCAGGTGATACGCTGCTTATTGAAGTGCTGGAAGATGAAAGTCTGAACCGTGAAGTCCTAGTACCTCCGGATGGTCGGATCAACATACCGCTAGCGGGTACGCTGCGTGCTTCAGGTCGAAGCGTTGAACAGGTTAGCAATGAACTGGCGCAGCTACTGGCTCCTAACTTCGCCTCTCAGCCGAATGTTTTTGTGTCGCTCGGTTCACTCAATGAGCCGCGAGAGCCATTTCGCAGAACAATTGATGTTTTTGTGATAGGCGAAGCCGGATCACCAGGGCGACATACACCGGAAAGTGGTACAACACTTCTGCAATTCTTCGGCGAGATGGGTGGATTTTCTAGATTTGCCGCTACAAAACGGATAATGCTGCGCCGTACAGACAAATCAGGTAAAGAAACCGTGTACCAGTTTAACTATGATGCGATGCTGGATGGCACAGGAACAGGGGCGTCGACAAAGCTAGCCGATGGAGATGTGATCGTAATTCCAGAACGGCGCTTGTTCGAATAACCCCGAAAAGGGGCGGGGCAGTGAAACAAAGGCTATTTGTACAGACGGCGTTGTGTGGCGCTGTGTGTTTTGTCGTAAACTCAGATAATCGTGCCAGAGCTCAAGGTGTAGACCTAGATCCCGGTGGCCCCCAAATGACGCTAGGCCTCGCTCAACGTATAGAATCCGGAGAAAACTTGACACTTGATGTCCCCGAAGAGGGCCATGGAACGATTTCTTCGACAATCTTGTCATTCGGGCTGTCCAGCGAAACCCCAATCCAAAGCCTGAGTTTGGATGCCGTCACCGCCCTGCGTTGGTCTGATTTGCCAAATAGAGGTAATGAATTCGATATTGGCGATTCAATTTTCAATTTTGATTACATTCGTGATGGGGCCAACGCTGGCTTAGATTTTGGTGCCGATTTCTCAAGCTACGATATCGGATTTTCGCGATCGCTGCGAACTTTCCTCGATGACGATGGTGTACTACGCATACCGTCCGATTTCCCTGACCTGACCGGCGACGGAACGCGCAATGAATACAACCTGGCCTTCCAAATGGACTTTGGTCGCCGGGACTTGATTGGATACTATTTCCGCGTAGATGCCCAGGAACTCAGATATACTGATCAAACAAGCCCAACGCTTTCTGATAACAGTACCATCAGTGCAGGAGCGGGAGTCAGCTTTGCCTTATCTCCAATAACCACGGCTACCGTAGATGTCAGCGCGGAGCGATTTGAAGAAGATGATCCGGATCAACGGCATCGGACTACCAAAGACATAACGCTTGGACTACTCCACGAACTCACGTCAAGAACTCGCGTCAATTTTGCCTTTGGGTATACCGACATTGATGATCGGCGCGACATAGAGGGTGATGCGCTTACCACTGGCCCGATTGGCAGTTTCGGTATCGAACATGATATGCCAAACGGTACGGCAACATTCGATTTGGAAACTGAGCTCGCTACAGCCGGGCGCCTCAATAGGTTGAGGGTTGGTCGTAGCAGAGAAGTCCTCGGCGGGGACTTTTTGGCAAGCCTTGGCGTTGCGCATACAAATGATGGAAAGACTGAGCCCATCGGGTCGTTAAGCTACGCTCAAGTTTTCGGAGAAAACGAAATCCGTGTCTTTTTTGACCGGGATGTTGTTATTACAGATGATGACGTGTTTCGCGATGAGTACATCTTAGACATCGTCTATATTCTGGGTCTTGGCCCCTCTTCCCGTCTCGGGTTTTCCGCAACCCAAGTCCTTACCGATGATACTATCGTTGACCCACGCGTTGAGCGGACAGATTTGAATGCTGTTTATAGTTATGAGCTTGAGTCCGAGTGGGTCTTAAATGCCGGCCTTAACTACCGTATACGAGACGAAGACGGCCTCGGCCGCGCGACAAGCCCTTTAGCATTTTTTTCAATTGGTAGAGAGTTCGCCTGGCGGCCCTAACACGTTGCTGATGCTCCTTGGGTCGGTTTGAAGAGTTTGATGTCGAGTTCTTCGGTCTTTCCTCCAAAGAAGTCACCATCATGGCTTCACAGCACCGCCAGTTTCTGGAGGTTGCATGGGAAGTGCCTGAAAACGCGGGACACCCACCTGAAAATTCCCCGGACCCATCGGGGTGTTCGCTAGGTGTGGGAAAGGTACGGCAATTTGCTCATTGCTTCTCAGGTAACATCAAAACCCAAGGTAGTGATTAATGCTCAAAGCCCGACGGGTTTTTAGATTGCCAGTTCCATGCTGTTCTACATATATCAGTTAAGTCACGCTTAGCGGTCCAATCAAGTAACCTTTGTGCTTTGGACACTTCGGCAAAACTACGTGCTACATCACCTTGGCGCCTTTCCGCGATTTTGAATGGGATTTCTCTGCCTGATGCTTCCTCGAACGCTTTCACCATTTCCAATACAGTGATTCCTGTTCCGGTACCGACATTAATGGCTTCGCATCCATGGTTCTCGTGAGCGTATTTGACGGCGGCAAGATGGGCTGCCGCTAGATCATCAATATGGATATAATCACGCTCGCCCGTGCCATCCCGAGTTTCATAATTGTTGCCAAAAATGCTGAGCTCTTTGAGTCTGCCGACTGCCACCTGAGAGATGTAGGGCAGCAGATTATTTGGGATCGCGCGCGGATCCTCTCCGATATTGCCAGACTCATCCGCCCCAACCGGGTTAAAATACCGCAAGAGGACGGCACTCGCGTGCGGTCGTGAAGCAATCCAATCGCGGATAATCTCTTCGATAAAGTATTTTGTGCGACCGTACGGATTGGTGGGGTTTAGTGGGTGATCTTCGTCATACGGAAGATACTGCGCCTCGCCATAAACCGTGGCAGAAGATGAGAAGACGATATTCTGGCAGCCGTGCCGCTGCATGCAGTCCAGCAGGTTTATGCTGCCCGAAACATTCTGCGCGTAATAGGTCAGTGGTTTTTCGTTGGACTCACCAACCGCTTTTAATCCCGCAAAGTGAATGACCGCGTCGGGGCGAAATTTCTCAAAGACCTCATCAAGCACATCTGGGGCGCGATAATCGCCAACGTGAGTTGCAAAGCTCGAGTTGGTTAGTTTCTGGACCCGGCGCAACACTTCAGGCGAGCTGTTGGAGAAGTTATCCAGCGCCAGCACGTCAATGCCATCTTGCAGCAGTTTTAATAGCGTATGGCTTCCAATATATCCGGCACCGCCGGTCAACAGTACACGCATACCGCCTAATTCCTTGTCGCCTTGTTATCGTTGCACGGTCTTTCAGCCAAAGGAGACCCTATACCAACGCAATCGTGTTAGCCATCAAATGATTTGGAGCACGAGCGGATGGCCGGCATCGTGGGATCAGGGGCGACGCTGTTTCAATCTGCGCCGCATTCCCTTGACGCAGCATGCGGGTTTCTCGATTGACTGGTTTTTAATCTCTTTTGTACCTCAGAGGATTGCTTCAGCCTGATCAATCGTGGTTGTCGGTCGGTCTGCTATGGGTAGGAGCAGTTGATGCCCCCCGCTGGTCGGGATGGGTTTCGTCGTTTCTCAGCTAATAGAGCGCGGCTGGGGGTTTGGCTCACCTAGCGTCGCCCAAGTGAGCACAAAATTACAATGGAAACTAAAGCGTATTTCGAAGGTTGAGCCTGAACGAAAACCGCCTCGAAGATTCTCCGTTAGGTAAAGACTTATGGTGTCGCTTGTAGGAATTTCTCTTACCATCGCAGTCTCATAACCAAAGTGGCAACGAACTGACGGGTAGAGCATCTTGAAAAGTGTTTCTTTTGCCGAAAACATCAATGTAGCCAGCTCGAGGCGCGAATAACCAGTTTGTGTGTTCAGTAGCTTTCGTTCCTTGCATGAAAGGCATACTTCTTGGACTGCAGCGAGCGTTTCACCGTCAACTATACGTTCAATATCTACCCCTACGCGATCCCTCGAGTTGTTTGAGAGTATGGTTGCGCAACGACCATAAGAATGAGTAATTGAACCAATTGCACTTTTAGGCCAGATCGGCTCCCGGTTGCGGCCTGACGGAATGTGGACGTTCTTGATACCAAGACTCGACAATCCGACATGTGCAAGAACTCGCCCTGCAAGATACTCTGCGCGGCGACTTTTAACCGCGTATTTGAACTGTTCGGGAAAGCGCACACCCAAGGTTTTATAGTGAGCATCTTCAAAACGGTCGACATCATAGCAGCATTGAAGCAATGTCATACGCGCGCGCATGATTGGGTAACTACTAATGCCTGCGAGGAATGAACCAGACAATTCCGCCAGATCACCGGGAATTCCCTCACTTCCAAGAATGGGTGCCATTAGCTTTCCAATGACCCTATTGAATTGTGCATTTTTGAGCTTCCCGATTCATAAAAGGTCCGCCATGGAGAAAGTGAACGCTCTAATAAGCATTTGTCGGTAAAGATCATGACCTAAGACCCAACTTCCCTCCAGCGTTTAGGAGAATCCGTCGTTTGATTCCTGACCTTATGCGGCCTTGGTTTCCAGTCTCGATTTCGTTGCAAATTCCTGCGGCGTGAGATTGCCGAGGGATGAGTGGGGTCCGTATTGGTTATAGTCCTCCTTCCAGGCTGTGATCTTCTCGCGGGCTTCCTTCTCTTCCAACGAACGGATCGCACCATCAAACCCTGGGATCAAACACCCGGATCTGTGTTCAAGATTCTAGACAAAGCAAGATCTGAACTGAAGCCGAAAGAATTTGCCCAAACGGTTCGAAAAGAGCCAGATGCTTTTGCAAAGTACTATGGACAATGAAAGGACACTCACGCATCAAGGAAGAGACCAAGTTCCTATTTCCGTCACTGGCAGCCTGTATGAGTGATGCGGCAATGAGTGAGACAGATATCCAGCATACAGCCAAAGTTCTGGATCTTGTAAACTTCCCTGATCGGGCTGGATTGTTCAAAAGCATCCAGGAGCACTGGCAAAGAAGTCAGGGGTTTGCACTGGCGACATTGAACCTCGACCACATTGTGAAGATGCGTGGCAACCCTGACTTCTTCCAATCTTATAAAGCGCATAGTCATATTGTAGCAGATGGAAACCCGATCGTGTGGCTCTCGCGGATGGCGGGGCGGGAGGTTGATCTGATGCCGGGATCCGAGTTGATAGAGCCTCTGGCCGAAATGGCCGCTCGCGATAATGTACCTGTGGCGTTTTTGGGAGCCACACCTGAAACACTTGATCGGGCGGCACAGAGATTGACTATCCAATACCCAGGATTGCGTGTGGTTGAACAGATTGCGCCCCCTTTTGGGTTTGATCCCCAGGGGGTGAAGGCTGTTTCCTATCTTGAAGCAATACGACAGTCCGGAGCGCAACTGTGCTTTCTGGCTTTGGGGGCGCCCAAGCAGGAACAATTGGCGATTGAAGGGCGCAGGCATGCTCCTGGCTGCGGATTTGTCTCAATCGGTGCTGGGCTTGATTTCATCGCGGGTAGCCAGACTCGTGCACCCAAATGGGTAAGGACACTGGCGCTAGAATGGGTATGGCGTATGCTGAGGAACCCAAAGCGCCTAGCTGGGCGCTATTGGCAATGTATTCTGATTTTACCGGGGTTGGTGCGCGAGGCGCGACGGATTGGGAGACAGAATTGACAAGCGATCCATCTGGCATTTCGGCGACCGCCCCGGACTATCGTAAATGCCCCACGCACAGGGCCCACCGAAGAAAGCGAACGCCTTGTCGTGCGCATCGAACACTATCTCCTGTGTCTCTCGGGGATAACCTCAGTGGACATGCACGAACAGCTATGACATGACCTATGAGTGTGACAATGCCACATAGTGGAATAAGACATTTGTGACGATGAAATTGGTACCTCTTGCAATCCCAGAGGTGATCCTGATCACGCCCAGACGGTTTGGTGATCATCGCGGGTTCTTCGAAGAAACCTACAACGTGAACAGTTTTACC
This sequence comes from Ruegeria sp. SCSIO 43209, assembly GCF_019904295.1. Classification (NCBI taxonomy): domain Bacteria; kingdom Pseudomonadati; phylum Pseudomonadota; class Alphaproteobacteria; order Rhodobacterales; family Roseobacteraceae; genus Ruegeria; species Ruegeria sp. SCSIO 43209. The sequence continues at coordinate 79,837 of NZ_CP065364.1, read as the reverse complement.
GATGCGGGCATCGATACGGTCTTCGTTCAGGATAACCACTCGCTTTCCGGTGCTGTTGGCACAATACGTGGCCTGCATTTCCAAGCGCCTCCAAGAGCGCAGGCCAAGCTGGTTCGCTGTGGGCGCGGACGCTTTTTTGACGTCGCCGTAGACATCCGCAAAGGTTCTCCCACCTTCGGCGATTGGGTCGGCGCAGAACTCAGTTTTGAAAACGGTCGAATGTTGCTGGTGCCCGCCGGGTTTGCTCATGGCTTCATGACATTAGAGCCGGAGACCGAGATCATCTATAAATGCTCCGACACCTACGCTCCGGAAACAGAAGGCGCCATTCGGTGGGATGATCCCGATATTGGAATTAATTGGCCGCTGGACCTAGCCGAACCGCAATTGTCAGATAAAGATAAAGCAGCTCCATTTTTGCGAAATATAGATACTCCGTTTGTGATTGAGGATGGTGAATGAAAATTATGGTCACGGGCGGTGCCGGTTTTATTGGCTCTGCTGTCATCCGCCGCGCAATTGCTGAAGGCCATGCGGTCGTCAATATCGATGCTTTGACCTATGCGGCCTGTCTGGAGAATATCGCTTCCGTTGCGGATGTGCCTGAATACGCATTCGAGCAGGCTGACATCCGGGATGCGGGGGCGATGGCGGCGATCTTGAACAGGCACCAGCCGGATGTAATCATGCATCTGGCCGCCGAAAGCCATGTCGACCGCTCGATCGATGGTCCTGCGGCCTTTATCGACACCAACATCACCGGCACCTATGTCCTGTTGGAAGCCGCGCGCGCCTATTGGATCGGTGCCGGCAAGCCCGAGAGCTTCCGCTTTCATCATATCTCAACCGATGAAGTGTTCGGATCTTTGGGCAAGACCGGGTTTTTCACCGAAGACAGCCCCTATCAGCCCAATTCGCCTTATTCGGCCTCGAAGGCCGGGTCCGACCACCTTGTCCGGGCCTGGCGCGAAACCTATGGCCTGCCGGTGGTTCTGACCAATTGCTCGAACAATTACGGCCCCTATCAGTTTCCGGAAAAACTCATCCCGGTGGTGATCCTGAACGCGCTGGCTGGCAAACCCATCCCGATCTATGGGGCAGGGGACAACATCCGCGACTGGCTGCATGTCGAAGACCATGCTGAGGCACTGCTGTTGGTGCTGGAAAAAGGTGAGCTGGGCCGCAGCTACAATATTGGCGGTGAGAACGAGATGACCAATCTCGATTTGGTCAAAATGCTCTGCGCGATACTCGATCGGTTGAAGCCGGGCAAAACGCCCTACGCCGATCTGATCACCTTTGTCACTGACCGCCCCGGTCATGATCGTCGCTATGCCATCGACCCAGCCCGTATTCGGAACGAGTTGAACTGGCGCCCCTCTTACACACCTGAAACCGGGTTGGAACAGACGGTTCAGTGGTATCTGGACAACGGCGCATGGCTGGCTGCTCTGCAGAACCGCAGCGGCGTGGGAGAGCGGCTCGGGGTGGCCGAATGAAGGCACTGGTCTTCGGCCATAGCGGGCAGGTTGCTACGGAACTGCGCCGACGCGCGCCGACGCACGGCATCTCGGTCGAGGCGCTGGACCGCTCCCAAGCGGACCTGTCTGATCCGCAGAGCTGTGTTGACGCTATCCGAAGCACGGATGCGGATGTGATCATAAACGCCGCAGCTTACACGGCGGTCGACAAGGCCGAGGATGAGCCCCAGCTAGCCCGGGTGATCAACGGGGATACACCGGGGGCTATGGCGCGCGCCGCAGCAGAGCGTGATTTGCCCTTCCTACACATCTCAACCGACTATGTGTTTGACGGGGCGGGGGATATGCCCCGCACCACGCAGGACCCGACAGACCCTTTGGGTTCTTATGGCCAGACCAAGCTGGTGGGAGAACACCAGATTTCCCAAGCGGGTGGGTGGTATGCGATCCTAAGGACAAGTTGGGTGTTTTCGGCCCACGGACACAACTTTGTCAAAACCATCCTGAGGCTGGCCGAGACCCGTGACACGCTGACCATCGTGGCGGATCAGATCGGGGGGCCGACACCGGCAGCTGATATTGCCAAGACGCTGCTGGCCATAGCCAAAACCGGACGGCAGGCCGAAGGCGGGCTGTTTCACTATTCCGGGACACCCGATGTCAGCTGGGCCGGTTTCGCGCGCGAAATTGTCTCGCAGGCGGGGCTGGCAACCCAGATCACCGATATTCCGACAACAGATTACTCGACCCCGGCCCCCAGACCGCTGAATTCACGGCTGGAGTGTTCGCGGCTCAATGACATTTACGGGCTTGGGCGGCCTGACTGGAAAGCCGGATTGGCGCAGGTGCTGGCCGATCTGAAGGTTGCAGATAGCCCTGCCTTGAAAGGATAGATCATGCAACGCAAAGGTATCATTCTGGCTGGCGGTTCGGGTACTCGGCTGTATCCGATCACAATGGCGGTCTCAAAACAGTTGCTGCCGATCTATGACAAGCCGATGATCTTCTACCCGCTGAGCGTGCTCATGCTGTCGCAGATCCGCGAGATCGCGATCATCACAACACCACAGGATCAGGATCAGTTTCAGCGTCTGTTGGGTGACGGCAGTCAGTACGGCCTGTCGCTTACCTGGATCACTCAGCCTTCGCCTGACGGTCTGGCGCAGGCTTATACTTTGGCAGAGGATTTCCTTGCAGGTGCCCCGTCCGCGATGATCCTGGGTGACAATATCTTCTTCGGCCACGGCCTGCCGGATTTGCTGCGCGAAGCAGATCTACAAGAGCGTGGTGGATCTGTGTTCGCCTATCGCGTTGCCGACCCCGAACGTTATGGTGTGGTTGATTTCGAGGGTCAGAAAGTACGCGGCATCATCGAGAAGCCGAAAGTACCACCCTCAAACTACGCGGTGACCGGGCTCTATTTCCTTGACGGCGATGCCCCTGCCCGTGCCCGTCAGGTCCAACCGTCCGAGCGGGGCGAGCTGGAAATCACGTCCCTGCTGGAGATGTATCTGAACGAAGGCTTGCTAAATGTTCAGACCATGGGCCGTGGCTTTGCCTGGTTGGATACCGGTACACATGGGTCGCTGCTGGATGCGGGAAACTTCGTGCGCACACTTACAGACCGGCAAGGGATGCAGACCGGCAGCCTGGATGAGATCGCCTGGGCTAACGGCTGGATTGATGATGAAGCGCTTGAAGAACGGTCCCGGCTGTTTGCTAAGTCTACTTATGGTAAGTATCTAAAACTACTTCTGAATTGATATATGTGAAGTATCTCGATTGGTTTAAATTGTTGTTCTCGTTTAACACGTTTACAAAATCTATGGCTTTGTTGCACAAACTTGGGGATTCACTCTATGAACACAGCATGTTAGTGATTGCCGTTTACGGGTTGTCTGTATTGCAGTGTTCGCCTCCAGGAGCTCTTTGGACCAGCTGTATTAGAGGCTCTGTGCAATGCTTTCACAGCGGCAGAACTCGGCATGCTATCCTCACCCTTCCGGCCATCCGGAAAGGCCTGATCTTTTCTTCTGCGGAATACTGTTTGCGGGTCGCACGGCGAATGTCCTTTACGACCTTCTCACCGTGGCTCAGCTTGGTTCCGGGTTGCTTTCTCATCTCCACTCCTTGGCGGTTACGATGAGCCAGAAACCCTCTCTAATCAAATCACCTTCAACTGTCCCATTGGTGCTGACGTCAGACATGGCCCATCGGAAACACTCTGTTTCGAATAACCCTACCCATTTAATCCGAGCTCCAAGTGCTTTATCTTAAACGTGTCAAAAGGGCCGTTATAGTCCGTTGGACGAGAATATTGTATGCATTGGGCTCGAACCGGAATATCGTGCCCGGCCAACGGACCAGAATATTTGGATCAGTATCTTGAAAGCGGATCTTTATCTCCAACATTTCCAGTTTCGGGAGCGTCCGTTTGCGCTGCCACCAGATCCGGATTTCATGTTCTGGTCCAAAGGCCACAAGCGTGCGTTCTCGGTGCTGGAATACGGATTGGTGACGCGCGCACCGATTACTTTGCTGACAGGTGAGGTTGGCGCGGGAAAGACCACGTCGCTTTATGCGCTGCTGGAGCGCATCGACAATGATGTGGTGGTGGGGCTCATCTCCAATGGGCAGGGCGGGCGCGGCGAGCTTTTACGCTGGGTGCTCAACGCCTTTGACTTGCCGTACGACACTAATGCCGACTATGTGGAGCTTTACCAACAATTTGTCGATTTCCTGCTGGGGCAATATGCAGATGGTCGATCGGTCCTGTTGATCCTTGATGAAGCGCAAAACCTTTCCGAAGAGACATTGGAGGAGTTGCGCATGCTCACCAATGTCAATTCCAGCAAAGACGAATTGTTGCAACTGATCCTGATTGGCCAGCCGGAACTGCGTGACATGATTTCGCAGCCAGAGTTCAGCCAATTCGCACAGCGCGTCTCTGTCAGCTATCATCTGGGGGCCATGGATGCAGTATCCAGCTGTGACTACATCATTTCCCGCCTTCGGCATGTCGGGGGCAGCGGCCAGGAGTTCACTGAAGCCGCTCTGAACAAGATTTATGACTATAGCGGTGGGGTGCCGCGGATGATCAACAAGATTTGCGATTTGGCGCTGGTCTATGCTGCCAGCGCTGATCAGGCGCGTGTCGATGAGGCAACGATCGAGGAATTGATCGCCGATGGCGTGATCCTGAAGACAGTAGCTGCGCCTGTGTCATTGGCGGATCATTACGTCTTGACTGGAAAATCTGCCAAATGAACCTGCCATTTCGATTTTACTGGTCTCTCTTCAAGCGGCGCCTGCCGGTCATGATGGCGCTGTTTCTGATCTGCTCCGGGCTTGGGGTTGTCACAGCCTTGCAATTGCCGCCGACATACATGTCCTCAGCACGATTGCAGGTGGATCCGCCGCAAATCCCCGATGAAATGGTGGTATCTACGATCCGAACCGAAGTGGCCGAGCAGTTGCAGTTGATAGAAGAACAGCTGATGACACGGGCCAATCTCATTGATATCGCCCAGAGACATCAGGTCTTCGAAGGCATGGCTGCAATGACGCCCGACCGGATTGTGCAGGCGATGCGGGACAGTACCAGAATCCTTCGCAGTGGTGGGCGCGGTCAAGCCTCCCTGATGGCCATCCAATTTGATGCCAGAGACGCCCAAATCGCGGCAGATGTCGTTAATGATTATGTGACCCTTGTGCTGGAGGCGAATAGTTCTTTCCGACGCGAGCGGACAGAAAACACTTTGTCTTTCTTTGAACAGGAGGCCGCGCGGCTTGCTGGAGAAATAGAAGAAGAATCCAGTCGGATCATCGCCTTCAAGAATGAAAATGTCGACGCTCTTCCAGAAGATCTCAGCTATCGGCAAGATCGCCAATCCACATTGCAGGAGAGGCTTGGTCGGCTTGAGCAGGACCGGGCTTCCATTGTTAGTCAGCGAAGTGAGATGATCGCCGTTTTTGAAGCAACCGGGCGGCTTGGTTCCGATACGCGACGAGAACTTTCGCCAGAAGAGCAGCGCCTGCAGCAACTCGAGCTTCAACTGGCGGAGGATTTGACCGTTTATTCCGATTCCAATCCGCGGGTTGTTCAACTGCGCAGACAGATTGAGCAGTTAGAACTCGCAATCTCCGGAGGGGATCCCGGGGATTGGCAGGAGGGGACGGAGGCAGAGCCGACGTTTCTCGACATCACACTGGCAGAAATGGATTCACGCATCGAAGAGATCGATCTGGAGATTGTGCGCGTGAACGAAGAATTGGAGCGACTAAGTCGCGCAATTGCCGCCACGGCCACCAATTCGATTACGCTGGAGCGTCTCGAACAAGATCTCGAAAGCGCCCGAACCCGCTACAACTCAGTGTTGGGCAATCTTAACCAAGCTCGCATGGCAGAGCGAATAGAAATCAATGCGCAAGGCGAGCGTATTAGCCTCATCGAAGGCGCCAGCGTACCGCAGGAACCGTCTGGGCCGGCACGCAAAAAAATCGCGGTGATGGGAGGCGCTGTTGGTGGCGCATTGGCGCTGGCATATTTCATGCTTCTTGAACTGCTCAATCAGCGGGTGCGCCATCCTGCAGAGTTGCAGTCCCGGTTTGAAATCGTGCCCATTGGCGTCATCCCCTATCTGGAAAGCCGGGGAGAGAAATGGCGGCGGCGCCTGCTTAGGCTGAGTGCTTTGGCTATTGTGATAGTAGCTGTGCCAGCGGCGCTTTATTACGTACATACTGAATATGTGCCGCTCGAGATATTGGTGAACCGGGTTCTGGTCCAGATGGGCCTGGCTTGAAAGACGCCACGGTTAGAAGGGTAAAGCTGGATGGAAAAATTGCAGGCCGCTCTCGCGAAGGCGCGCGCCGCACGCCATGAGGCTACCGAGACCGTACGCCCAGGTCCCGTTCTGCGAGATCAACACGTGCGCAAGCCTTCCAAATCTAATACGACAGAAACCATCTGGGAGGCATTGCCCCGCTTTGACCTGTCGCCTGCGGTGCTGCGACAGCACCGGATCATCGCGGGCGAGGCAAACAGTGATGCCACCCCTTTTGACCTTCTACGCACCAAGATTATTCTTCAGATGGAGCAAAACGGCTGGTCGCGTCTGGCGATCACTTCGCCGGAACCATCTTGTGGCAAGACCACGTTGGCCTGCAATCTTGCACTGGGTCTGGGACGGCATACAAGTTCGCGCACAATGTTGTTTGATCTCGATCTTGGCTCACCCTCGGTGCATGAGTTTTTCGATCTCAAGATGCGCTATGGTCTGCCGGAAGTGCTCACGGATATGATCGCCTTTGAAAAACAGGCGGTGCGGGTGACAGACAATGTGGCTGTGTCGATTTCACCTCATCCCGAAAAAGACCCCACGCGTTTTCTGATGATGGACCGCACAGCTGAGTTTCTCGATGACATCCAACGCGACTATGCTCCCGACATCATGATCTTCGATCTACCCTCAGCCCTTTCTTCTGACAAAGCTTTGGCGTTCCTCAAAAATGTCGATTGCGCTTTGATCGTGGCACGGGCGGAATATACCAAGTTCAAAAAGCTTGATCGGACTGAAATCGAGGTTGCCGCCAATACCAATGTCTTGGGAGTGGCATTAAATGGCTGCCGCCGTGGCACACTCTCTGACAGCGATCTGAGCTGATGTTTGGCAGAGGCAGGGTTTGACAGGAACAGTGAAGCCCTGAAGGCAAACGCTCCTACATAGAGCAGTTTAACATACAAAAGACTGCAGAACCGAATAGGCGACCATGATTAGGACCAAATCTATGCCTCCCCGAATCTTGAGGCGACTGCTTCTGACATTCATGCTTTGCTTGGGCCTGACGGCCTGTAAGTCCGTTGAAGAGCGCGCCGAAGCCTATTTCGCCTCAGCCCAAGAACTAATCGAAGAAGGGGATCTCGACCGGGCGGCGGTCGAGTTACGCAATGTCTTTGAACTGATGCCCAACCATGTCGCAGCGCGCGAAACCATGGCAGCTTTGATGCTGCAGAAAGACGACAAGGAGGCCGCCTATGGCCAGTATCTGCGGCTGGTCGAACAGGTGCCTGATCATGTCGAAGGGCGCACGGTACTGGCAGAGATTGCATTTGCGGCACGCAACTGGGAAGAGTTCTCCCGCCATGCAACCGAGGTGATTGCTCTCGCGCCTGACGCGCCGCGCACTGAGATGATCGCGCTGGCCTTGCAATATGAGCAAGCGTTGGAGGCGCGCGATGGTCCAGCACGAGATGCCGTGCGCGATCAGGCTGCGGGTCTGGCACAAGAGGCCCCGGATAATGACATCCTGCAGTTGATCCTCTTTGACGCCTATGTCCGCGACGGGGCCATCGATCAGGCCTTGGTACAGCTGGAGAGAATGATCGCCAAGCAGCCGGACAATCGCGATCTCTATACGCAAAAACTTGTCCTGCTCGAACGGCAAGGCGACTTCACAGCACTTGAAACACAGCTACGCGACATAGTCATCCGGTTTGCCGAGGATGATGAACCTAAGACCCAACTCATTCAGTTCCTGCTGGCCCGGGGCGAGCCTGACAAGGTGGAAGCCTTTCTCCGCGAGGTGTCGGATCCGGCGGCAGAAGACCCTACGCTTTTCATCGATCTAGTGCGTTTCATAAACCAGAGACAGGGGCCAGACGCCGCACGCGCCGAGCTGCGCGCTGCATTGGAGGTCGCAGCGGACCCAGAACGGATACAGATCATTCTTGCGGCCATCGATTTCGAAAACGGCGCAAGAAGACACGGCGATCGAAACGCTGCAAACAATGCTGGAAGGCACCGAAGAAGACTCCGACACAGCCAACCGCATCCGCATCACACTGGCCCGGATGTTGCTTCAGACCGGCAACGAGACCCGCGCGCGCCAACTGGTGGCAGACACGCTCGAAGCAGACAGCGACAGTGTCGAAGCGCTCAAGATGCAGGCGGCCTGGATGATCCAGGACGACAAAGCGGACGAGGCCATCGCCACGCTGCGTCTAGCCCTTGATACGGCGCCCGATGATGTCGCCGCCATGGACCTGATATCCCAGGCCTATGCGCGCGCTGGCAATCACGAACTGTCCCGCGATTTCCTTGCGCTGGCGGTGGATGCCTCCGACAATGCGCCTGAACCGTCTTTGCGCTATGCCCGGGTTCTGGCAAGTGACGAACGCTATATCGCGGCGGAAGAGGTTTTGATCCCGGCCCTGCGTCGGGCACCGAACAATGCGGATATTCTGGTGCTTCTGGGCGAAGTCTATCTGGCTGCGGAAGATTACGCGCGCGCTGACAGCGTGATCGCGCGCCTGCGCCGCATCAGCACAGAGCGGACCCTTGCAGTGGCGGATGCGCTTCAGGCCCGGCTTCTGGGCAGCCGCGAAGGCGTCGAACAGGCGCTTGGATATCTGCGCGAACTCGCGGAGCGGGAAGACGCCAGCCTCAACACTCAGATTGCGCTTCTGCGCGCACGCCTCAGCAGCGGGCAAACAGAGGCAGCCCTGAGACAGGCTGAGGCGCTTGTCGCGGAATATCCTGACAATGCAGCCCTGCGTTTCATTCTGGCCACCTCACATGCCGCCAATGGCGCACTGGATGTGGCGGAAAATCAGATTCAGATCCTGGTGGAAGAAGATCCCAGACGGGGTCGGGCTTGGGTCCAACTCTATCGCCTCCAGCGCCTTCAGGGAAAAGACGACAGCGCCTCACAGACCCTGCGTGACGGGCGCACCGCTCTGCCCTACAACCGCGAACTTCTTTGGGCGCAAGCCGGGGAATTGGAAGCGGCTGGCGATATTGACGGCGCCATTGCCAATTATGAGCTGCTTTATGAGCGCAATTCCAACGACCTTGTTGCCGCCAACAATCTCGCCAGCCTGCTGACAAACCACAAGACAGATGACGCCGGCCTTGAACGCGCCTGGGCTGTAGCCCGGCGCCTGAACGGCACAGATGTGCCCGCCTTTCAGGACACTTATGGCTGGCTTGTCTTTCGCCGCGGTGAGGCGGAAGAGGCCCTGCCCTATCTCGAAAGCGCCGCCGCAGAATTATCGCAGGATCCAATCGTTCAATTCCACCTCGGCCAGACTTACGCCGCTTTGGAGCGCGATGAGGACGCCATCGCACAGTACCGCCGGGTACTGGAGTTTGCGGGGGAAGACGACCCCCGCCCGCAGATAGCCATCGCCCGCGACGAGATCACGCGGCTGGAAGCACTCCCACCTGCGGAGGAATAGTCTGGCCCGCGCCGCTTTCAGTTTTGGGGCACCCCGCTTGGTGGATAAGATGTGACCACTTCCCAAACGGTCTCCTGCATCAACCTCGCCGCTTCGGGACCTGGGTCAGCAGCCGGACTACCATCAGCCAGTTGCAATTGGTGAGGCAAGCCAACGGGCGAGCGCCCATAAAGTACAGCGTAGTGAGTGAGCGCCACGAGATAGCCACCGTATTCACTGAAGTGGATGTTGTCATGGAACAGATCGTTGCGATCACGGATGGGCCCAACCCCGCCAGCAGCCTCAACCTTGCGCACAAAAGCTGCCATGACCTGCCCGGCTGGGATGACATAGATCGGCTTGTCGACTTCTTCATAGGCCAGCGTGCGTTTGAGAATCTCGCCTTCCCAATAAAGACTCAAATCCCGGTCGAGCCGTGTGAGCCAACCCTCCGGATCATCCAATGGATGCCAGGTTTCATAAAGGTAAACACGTGTCTCTGGATTGCCCTCCCAAGCGGCGACGGCCCAGTTGCGCAGATATTCATGCGGCGCGAAATACTTGATCATATCCTTGATCTCGACCGCTTCGGTCAACACCACCGCGTCATAGTCGCCTGACGCCATGGCTTCCTTTGCATCCCGAAAGGCGGGAGGACCGTTAGACTCTTCAAACCCATTGATCACCACATCTGGCTCCCAATGCGCACGTAGCGGCGTCCCCCAACCAAGCTGACTGTTGAAACTGTGTCCCTCGCTGCCGCCCTGTTCCGCCAATTGCTGCAACATCCCCGGCATGTATGGTCCCACGAGACTGTGCCCCAGATGATAGACATTGAGTGGGCCCTCGGGTGCCGATGCAGGCCTATCGTAGATCATGCTGAATTGCGCTTCGTCCACCGGATCAGGCGTGCTGCAGCGGTTGACCAGGCCGCAAGCGGATAGAAAAAGTAGCAATAGTGGCGTGAGTTTTCGTTTGATGCGATGTAAAATCATGTTCGTATTCGTGTGCGTGTTTAATGGTAAAATGAACCCTATTGGATATGTGCAGCGGTAATTAGTTCATTGCAAGGTATACATTCTGGAATCGATTTCATAACGGGATACACAGATCTTCATGACCAACTCGGGCAAGCTACTAATTTATGCGCCAGTACCATTAGTGCAAACCGATTCCGGACTGTATCTTGAGGATCAAGCTTGCAATGGGCTGAGGCTCTGGGCGGAACATTTTGATGAATTGATTACGATGCACCCCGTCTCTCATACAAAGTTGCCAGACGCTTGGGTGCCAATCAATAACGTTGGGCCAAACTTGGATCGCATTCGTATCTTGCCTCTGCCAACGGCCTATCGTCCTGATCAGTTTTTTCGCCACTATCGAGCCACCCGGAATCTAATACGCGCGGAGATCGACAAAGCTGACTACGTAGCCTTCTCCATCGGTGGCCTTACTGGAGATTGGGGATCGGTTGGGGCTTGGCAGGCCCATATGGCGGGTCGACCCTTTGCGATCTGGACCGACCGGGTGGAATCTGAGGTAACCCGCCGCACAGCGTCTAGTAACCCGCTCTGGCATCGCCGGATCAGAGCGCGGTTAGAACATCGGCCCATGTGGGAATGGGAAAAATTTATCATCCGACGCGCGGCTCTGGGCCTGTTTCACGGCAAGGAAACCTATGAGACCTATGCCCCCTATTGCCGCCAACCACAACTCGTGCACGACATCCACATCAAGGCCTCGGAACATCTCCCTCCCGAAGCTCTGAAGGCTAAGGTTGTCGCTGCGAACAATGGGCCCCTGAAGATCGTCTATACAGGAAGGGCGAGCGCGATGAAGGGTCCGCAAGACTGGGTGGAGGTTCTTGAGACACTTGCCAAGCGACAAGTGGATTTCCAAGCCACATGGCTGGGTGATGGACCGGATCTAGCAGACATGAGGGCGCGCGTCGCCAACGCAGGCCTTGAGAGCCACGTCACCTTCACAGGTTTCGTGAATGACCGCGCTGCGGTTTTCGACCACTTGCGACAGGCCCATATTTTCCTTTTCTGCCACAAGACGCCGGAATCCCCGCGATGCCTAATCGAAGCGCTGGTCTCTGGCACGCCGATCGTCGGCTATAGCAGCGCCTATCCCGAGGATCTGATTTCGACTCATGGTGGAGGACAACTCGTTTCACTGAACAATGTCGCTGCCCTGAGTGAAACAGTGCAGTCGATTGCTGGAGATCGGTTACTCCTCGGAGACATGATGGCCCGAGCCTTGCGGGATGGAGAGGGTTATACCGACGATGCGGTCTTCCAGCACCGCTGCGAGATCATTAAGAAGTATCTTTAAACAACGGGTTGCCCGGGAAGGTCGTCTTGTGGTGACCTTCCCCCGCAGCCCGGGTCAATGGGTAGCTTCACCGGGTTTGTGCGACAAAGCCACGAACATGTTTCATGCAAACATATCATAAGGGTTCGATATGAAGTATCTTTTATTCAATACGTTGATGAGTATGAAGAAGCCATTTTCCGATGCGGCTCGCGAACGTCGCCAAGCTCAGTTTTTGAAGCGTATGAAAATTAAAGGCGGCGAACGCATCATCGACTTAGGGGGAACGGTAGAATTTTGGAGAGGTTTCCCTGTCCCTCTGAAACTGACAATCGTAAATCTGCCAGATCCTGAGAAGACGGTTGATGCAAGTCACGAGTTGCATGAGATTGAAATTTTGGACGGAGACGCATGTGACGTAAACTTTGCCAATGACTTGTCTTATGACATAGTTTTTTCCAATAGTGTGATTGAGCATGTTGGTGCGATCGACAAGCGTAGAGCGATGGCTGAAGAGGTCTTGAGACTGGCGCCAAGCTACTGGGTTCAAACTCCTTCTATTTGGTTTCCAATTGAAGCTCATTGCAACATGCCGTTTTGGTGGGCCTATCCTGAGTGGTTAAAACGCCGATTAATTTCTCGTTGGTATAAGAAATTGCCTGCTTGGACGGACATGGTGGCCGGGACAACTGTCTTACTGAGAGCTGAAATTTTGTCTTTGTTCCCTAATTGCATACTGTGGACGGAATGGAAGTTTGGGTTCCCCAAGAGTTACGTGGCCTACAAACCTCCGTCTAACAGCAAGGGCCGGGTTTCAGAGCAGATGTAGGCGCCGAAAGCCAGTCCATTCATTGCAGCCTAGCTTGAGCTCGTACCGAGACGGAACTCAAATGGTGAAAAACGCGCTTTGGGTTAGAGTTGTGCTGGGGAAAAAGCCCGTTCGCTTAGTCGTAGTCGCCTTGGCAATCAAAATTGCTCGAACCGTTTGGGCTATATTGGCGCACGGGCGAACTTATCATCCATATCGTTCAGAATCGAACTAAATCCAGAAATTTAGAATGACAAAATAGGATTTGAGACGATGCGTCCAAAACCCGGAACATCCCTCGTTGTTCATTTCACTCCGGGGTGCGTCAAGAGTTTAGACCCAGTTTATCCCGCCGGTGCAAACCGAGGCAATGGCGGTTCAATCGCCATCAGCGCATCCAGCAGCCTTTCTTCCGCTGCTGCATCACTTTCACCTGGTCTAATCGGCGTGCTCAACCGGATGAGTGCCCCATCTGTCCGCCCTTCTCGGATGCCGTCCACCATCAGCCAGAACTTTGCTGCTAGATCCCATGCTACCTTTCGGCCTTTTTGGTCGAACCAGTAGAAAACCATCATCCGCGCCTCGCCGTGCTGAACGATTGCGCGGTTGATCATGAAGGGCGTCGCGCTGCCGACTTCTGCAGCGATGTCGGTTCGTTCTAGCCAGGCGATCTCCCAGCCGCTACCGGGCAGGCATATCTCAGGCGAATGAACGCCACCCCGACCCTGATCCGCATACCAGGCCATGAAAAGTCCGACCTCAGCGCCATCCGCTCGGGTCATATTGACCTGGCGGTAGTCGTCGGCGCCAAGCGTCTCCTCCACAACTGGGTCAAGCCGCTGATGGGGGGTTGTGCGCCAGTCGCCGAGGGTTCGGGGAAAAAGTGCAAAGCGTTCACGGGCCACTTCGATCTGGCCGCGTTCGGGGATCATCTGCCATGTTGCGACGGCCCCGACGGCCAGAATGGCGGCCGTGATTAGTGCGGCTGAAGGCTGAACCAAACGTATGCGTTTGGCTTGAGTCCAAAGCCCGTCCGTTTCCAGATCCAGAGCTTCGGTAAGGCTCATCTTCACGGGGTTAAAGAACAGCATGATCCGGGCAAGAACAAACAGAAGCAACACACAGGCAACAAAGATCACCCATCCTTCGAAGAAATGGGTAAACCCGTCCAACCAGTCGAGCCCGTAGTAGTTGACGACGGTTCCCGCGATGGCGATGCGGACCGAGTTCATGATGACGGTGATCGGCGCGGCCGCGATCAACAGTATAGCTTTGTGCCACATCGGGCCCTTGTAAAGGATGGCAAAGATGTAGCTGAAGCTGAGGATCGGAAAGAGGTATCTGAGCCCAGAGCAGGCCTCGGCCACATGCAGTTTGGTGACGCCCAAATCAATGATGTTGCCGTCAAGAAAGACCGGTACGGACAGAAGCCCTAGCATCCATACGCCCAATTCGGATGAGATCAGTTGCAGCCAGGTAGACATCTTGTAATAGAGCGTGTCGGGCAGCGGTAGCATGTAGACAAGATGCAGTACCGGCGGCCAGAAGTGTTTTCCGGTGGACCAGCCAAAGCTGATCAAAAGAATGCCGCCGACCCAAAGGATCAGCGCATAGGCGGCCATGTCGTCGATATTAGCCAGCCGTGCCAACGCACCAAAAACGAGTGCCAATGCCACGACTGCCACTCCGACCCAACGATCACCAATGGGTCCGGGCCGTTCGGGGTAGTCTTTGAGTTGGCGGAGGAAAAGAAGCCCGGACAGAACCGGGATCAACGGAGCGTGTGAGTACTCTGGCAGGCCCCAGGCAATGCGCAGCGCATCAAGTCCTGGTGATAGAAATATGAACGCCCCCACCGTCGCCACCAAAAGCCATAAAAGGCCCAAGTGCAGGCTTTTACCTACACGGTGGTTCAGAACGGTTTGGGCTGCGGATTCAGTCATGAGGATCTGTTTATCTGGTCGGGCCGGGTTGCCGTATCTTGCGGAAGCTATGTCATCCTAAGCGTAGTCATTAAAGCTTTTCAAACGCCCACCAGACAAAATCATGTCATAGATCTTCATCGTCTAGGCGGCTTTTGTGTTAGAAGTACATAGATTGACAGCATAGCCTTCGCGGCGGTGGAGAAATGTTTCAATGGCCTTGAGCTTGGTTCGAGGCTACGATTTACTCAGCACATGGCGAAATTTGTTCCTCATTGCCGGAGAGGTCACCATTGCGCGCGAGTATTTGTATCCGACCGCCGGTAATGAAGGCCATATAAAGTTACAGTCTCCTGCAAGGATCAGAACACGGGGGCGAGATATAAAAGATTTAATAAACCTATATACCTCACACATTATGGATAGGCCGGACAAAACGCTGAAAGATTTTGCAAACTGCCTGATTGTTTATGACTGACCGCACCTATGTCCTGATCTCTCCATGCCGGAACGAAGCGGCCTATATGCGGCGCACGCTCGACAGTGTGGTGGCGCAAACCGAGACGCCGTCGCTCTGGGTGATCGTCGATGACGGCTCAACCGATGGGTCGATGGATATTCTTACCGAATATGCCGCAAAGCATGACTGGATACGCATCGTCTCCGCGTCCGACCGCGGGCATCGGGCCGTTGGTCCTGGTGTGATTGACGCGTTTTATGCAGGGTTAGACACTGTTTCGCTGGAAAATTATGCCTATCTTTGCAAGCTCGACGTCGATCTGGACCTGCCGCCGCGCTATTTCGAATTGCTGATCGAACGGATGGAGACTGACCCGCGGCTCGGCACCTGTTCGGGCAAGCCCTATATTCGTCAGGATGGCAAGCTGATCTCGGAGCGCCGTGGTGACGAGATGAGTGTCGGTATGACCAAGTTCTACCGCCGTGAATGCTTCTCCGATATCGGCGGCTTCGTACGCGAGGTCATGTGGGACGCCATCGACTGTCATAAGGCGCGCCAGTTGGGTTGGATTGCGCGTTCGTGGGATGACCCCGACCTGAGGTTTGAACATCTGAGGCCCATGGGGTCGAGCCAAACCTCAATCTATACCGGTCGCCGCCGCCACGGGTTCGGGCAGTATTTCATGGGGTCCGACCCGCTTTTCTTTTTGGCGACGGCAATCTTTCGGATGACCGACAGGCCATATGTGCTGGGCGGGTTAGCCACAGTGCGGGGTTATCTGGGGGCCTGGTTTCGGGGGGAAAAGCAGCTCGATGACCCCGAGCTGCGCGCTTTCATTCGGGCCTATCAGCGTCGGGCGTTGTTCAAAGGCAAAGCTCGGGCGATTGCAGAGCAGGAGGCCGCAAAAGCCCGGGCGTGGTCGCTCAGCTCAACTTAGTCCGCATACATCTCCAGCCAGCTCTGGAACATCAGCACATTCCACAGCTGATGACCCCAATTGTGGGTCCCAGCTTGGTGTTGGGACCAAAGCTGCCCGACCAGGACGGGGTCCAGGTATCCTTCTCGGGCCAAGCGCTCGGGGGCCAGCAGGGCAGCGGCCCAGTCCTTGAGCCCTCCGCGCAACCATAGGCCGATGGGAACTTCGAAACCCATCTTCGGGCGCTCGATCAATTCTCGGGGGACGTATCGGTGGAGCACCTGTCTGAGCAGCCATTTCGATTGGCCGCCGCGGACCTTCATGTGAAGGGGCAGCCCCCAGGCAAACTCGGCCACTCGATGATCGAGCAGGGGCGCGCGGCTTTCCAGTGCCACAGCCATGGTCGCCCGATCGACCTTGGTCAGGATGTCGTCAGGCATATAGGCCAACATATCCAACTGCATCATCCGTTCGATCACACCCAGATCGCCACGCGGAGGGAGATGATCAGCCAGGATCGAAGGCGGGTTGGAACCGCCAATGACTGCGGCCTCTGGGAAGCGCCAAACCGATACCATCTTGCGGTGCAGTTCATCTACGTTGTGGCTCGCGGCATAATTGGCCAAGCGATGCAGACGCTGACCGTTGGGTTCCTTGCCTTGCGGAGTTGCGCGGATGGGCTCGATCAACTGGTTCAGAAGCGTTGCGGGGAGAGCGCGAACGGCCCCCGCCCCAAGACGACGTAATTGGGAGGGCATCAATGCCAGCTTTCCGAGCAGCGCCGCGCCTTGCTGATAGCGGTCGTAACCGCCGAAAAGCTCATCTCCACCGTCGCCAGAAAGCGCCACCGTAACGTGTTGGCGCGCCAGTTCGGCAATTAGGAACGTCGGAATTTGAGAACTGTCGGCGAAAGGTTCGTCATAGATAGTAGGCAATCGAGGGATCACGTCGCGCAGGTCTGTGTCGCCTACATAAAGTTCTGTGTGGTGCGTGCCTAGATGTTTCGCCACATCGGCGGCGAATACGGCCTCATTATAGCGGGCTTCGTGGAAACCGATGGAAAAGGTATGTACCGGCTTGTTTGATAGGTGCTGCATCAGCGCCACGATGGTCGAACTGTCGATGCCGCCCGACAAGAAGGCTCCAAGCGGCACGTCTGACATCATCTCGTTGCCGACAGCATCCAGCAGGAGTGCTTCAAGCTGGTTGATGGCCTCAGCATCAGTTGGCACCGGGCCGCGGGGAGCGGCAGCAATGGCACCCCCGTTCCAGTAAAACTTGCGGGCGAAGCCGGGGGCTGTCAGCGAGACTTCGGCCATCTCGCCCGGACGCAGCTTCATCAGCCCTTCATAGATCGTCAGGTCTTCGGGGACATGACCGTGGCGCAGCATCGCCA
Organism: Ruegeria sp. SCSIO 43209; assembly: GCF_019904295.1. Lineage (NCBI taxonomy): Bacteria > Pseudomonadati > Pseudomonadota > Alphaproteobacteria > Rhodobacterales > Roseobacteraceae > Ruegeria > Ruegeria sp. SCSIO 43209. The sequence continues at coordinate 62,323 of NZ_CP065364.1, read as the reverse complement.
CCAGCGCGTCGCGGCGCACTTCGGCGCGGAACGCGGGATGCGTGCGCAGTGCTTTGAGTTCTGACCCGAAGAGGAATAGTGCGTCTTTTCCAGTGCCCTGCCAGCCATAGTAAAGCGGTTTTTCCCCCAAACGGTCGCGCGCCAGCAGAAGCTTCCTCTCCTCGCGGTCCCACAGCGCGATGGCAAACATGCCTTGGGTACGCCGGATCGTTTCTTCGAACCCCCAGACCTCGAAGCCACGCAGCATGACTTCGGTATCGGATGTACCGCGCCATTCCGGCGCCTTACCTGTGTCTTCCAATTCGGTTCGCAGGGCTCGGTGGTTGTAGATCTCGCCATTGTAGACCAGTTGGTAACGCCCGGTTGACGACACCATCGGTTGGTGTCCCGCAGGTGACAGATCGACGATGGCCAGTCGCAGATGGCCCAGGGCAACGCCTACCTCCTCATCGACCCAATGGCCCTGGCTGTCAGGACCGCGATGAGCAATGGCACTCATCATCGCCTGAACGCAGGTCGGAGCGTCCTGTACCTGAGGGCGACCCGGAGGCCAGAGAAAACCGGTGATACCGCACATAACGTGGTCTTAATACCTTAACAAATTTCCCTAGTCTTAATGCCGGGGCGGAGAACATGAGGCAAGCGTACAGTCTCTTGCGCGGACAATCTGTTTTTATGATGCTTCTTGCGCGCCGCGAGACGGGTATTGTGGTCGCTGGTTGCCAAAAAAATCATCATAAGCGATAGGTTGGGTTTCATCGGCGTCACCAAGCGCCGAGGAGCCGGGCAGGGGGGCATAAGTATCAAACATACCGGGGGTATTTAGTGTGGCTGTTTGTGCGCGAAGATCGACTGTAGATGACTGATAGCCTCTCTCGCGGGGAGTGAAGAAAACATTGACAGAACTGGAAAGTGGGGCGTCACCGATCATTGGGTCATCAGTTCCCGTTTGATAGACAACATTGTTGGCGACCGTGATGTTATTGAAATGGTCCTGCCAGTTCACAAATATTGCCATATTGTCAGCAACATCCCATTGATATGCGTCTCGTCGGAGCCGGTTCACGAACGTATTATTTAAAATAGAAATCGGAGCGGAGTTGTTGTCTGGGGATGTGGAAGAACCGCCATTATGTCCGTCCAATAAAATAAATGCATGAGGGTTCGTGGTTCCAAGAGATTGTTCAGAATCCGGCAGAACAAAAACGTTGTTTCGGATGGTGGTGCCCCCAAAACCGAAATTTACGAGATTGGCAGTTTGATACCCTCCAACCACGTAATTTTTTTCAAACAAAGCATTTATGGGACGCTTTTTCTGACCTTCACCCGGCCCCATTGTCACAACATTGTAACCTCCCTCAAAGGCATTCGCCTGGCAGTTGATTTTGGCGCCCTCGAAAGAGCTTGCATTCAATCGTAAGCACGGCTGCGTCGCAATAATTTTGCCATTTCCAGACCATCCTTGTCGAATAAAGAAATCAGAATTTTGAATGATCGAAACAACAGCATTTCCCGCCAATCGAGCCCCCCATCCTCCATTGCCGGTTGAATCGATCAGAGCATTGACATCAGATATGATTGAAGAGCCGGTGATGGCAAACCCTTCAAAGCTGGCGTCTAGAACCGCCGTACCAAAGTTGGTGACAACCGTATCGTTCAAAACGACAGAATGACCACCTTCGGTTTGGCCTACAATAATTGCAGCCAGAAGACCTGAAACGGAGCACCCATCCAACAATGCCAAATGCGGTGGGTTATTAAACCAAGTGAACAGGATGGGGTGCTCTCCGCCCAGAACCGAGGTTGAATCAAACCCGGACTCAAGAACCACATTTTGCCAAACCATATCTTTGGAAGGGTTTGGGATTCTTGGGGCGATGTCGTTCCAGAAAACCCCTCCTGTACAAAAAACCAGCGGCCTGTCAGCATTGCCGTCTCCTGCGACAATATGGAAGGATGGGGTATGTCCGCCAAACCCAGGCGAAATGCCGGAGAAGGTATATTCTTCGCCCCGATTTAACACGATCCTTTTGGGTGCCGCTTCTTGCCCTGCAATATTGTCGTTAAAAACGCTGCTGATATCGCCAGTTTTAAGGCGCCGAGCCCGAGGCGGAGAATGTTCGAAATTGCCGGAGGGGCTGAGAAAAAGCGTGTTTCGGGCTGGAAATACGGCGCCAGGGTCTTCGATCACGATATCGGTTGATGCTGTGGCTGTCTTTCCCGAAGCTGGTTCGATGACGAAAACCGAAACGCGATAGCTGCCCGGAGTGCGAAACGTATGTGAGACCCAAGGGCCATATGCGACACCGGCGTTTAGGTGTTTACTAGGCAGGTTCTCTGGCGCCTGGAAATCGTATGGATCATCAAAGTCCCAAAAATAGTATAAGTCATGAAACCGGCTGTCATAGATTTGACCAGCGGTTGGCGCCACAGCGTCAAAGCCATCGACCGTCACTTCAAAAAAGACGGCATCGGGGGACACCTGCCAAACTGAGCGGCGCATAACGGTAATTTCAGCTGTAGCACCTTCAGACATGTAGGGGACTCCCGGCTGGAAATTTTACCTTGTTAGCAAGCGTTAATCTGATGAGAAACACAACCCTATTTAAGTTGCGGGCTCGTATGAAGCATTTTAAGTGATCGTGTTTCTTGACGGCGCCAGTGCCTGAAATTGTGTCACAAGTTGGATTGGTGACAGACAGGATTGGTGACAGTGTCAAAATCTTCGTGTACCCACTGGGCGTTGCTTTTGAATGCTGGGCGCGGGGCGGCTCCAAAATGTTCGGATATATCGTCCTGTATACTTGGCCGCTAGTCGTATTCGCCTTTTTCCGCGTCTGGTCTCCGGCCGTCGCGTTATTGGCGGCAATCATCGGGGGATATCTGTTCCTACCGACGGGATTGTCTCTTGACTTGCCCGGCTTACCAGCCCTGAACAAAGATACGATACCAGCAACTGCGGCTTTTATAGCTGCAATGATAACTTCAGGAACGACTACACCAACGAGCCTGCCGGGCTGGCTCCCCAAAAAACGTTTGCCAATACTTTTGATCGTTATTCTGATTTTGGGTACATGCTTGACAGTTTTAGCCAACAGACACCCATTGTTCTATGGGCCTCTCGTCTTTCCGGCTCTCCGAGTCTGGGACATTCTTTCGACATTGCTTTCAGCTGTAATGATGCTTCTGCCTTTCATTCTCGGACGGAAATATTTAGCACATCCGGAGAAGCAATGGCTTTTTCTGAAGGCGCTTGTCATTGCTGGAACTGGATATTCGCTACTGGCTCTATATGAAATTCGGATGTCGCCGCAGCTTAATTTCATGATTTATGGGTATTTCCCGCACGCATGGGAACAACATATTCGCCCGGGCGGTTATCGCCCACTTGTTTTCGTGCAGCACGGCCTTTGGTTGGCGATGTTCTTCGCTATGTGTGTCTTGGCTGCCGGCGGACTTGCCAAATACGTCAAAGAGAAAAGAGGGCGTGTCTACCTCCTGCTTTGCGTTTGGTTATTGATGACGTTGTTTCTATCAAATTCTCTTGGGGCGTTTTTAATCGCAGCGATCCTGATAGTTGTGATGTTTGTTCTGAACGTCAGATTGCACTTTGCGATTGCTGCAGTGTTTTCTGGCATTGCTCTGCTTTATCCGATGCTTCGTGGTGCTGATCTTGTACCTGTCAATACTATCATTGAATGGGTTACAACCTTGAGCGTTGATCGAGCAGATTCCTTGGAATTTCGGGTAGTTAACGAAAATTATCTGTTGGAGAAGGCGCGCGAACGACCGCTGTTTGGATGGGGCGGGTGGGGTCGCAGTTTTGTGTATGATCCAGCCACCGGTGAAGGCATCAGTCTAATTGCTGATGGGTATTGGGTGGGGGTAATTGGTGTAGGTGGATGGGCGCGATACCTATCCGAGTTTGGATTGCTTTGTCTCCCGGCCCTAGTACTTTTTTTCAGAGCCCGGAGATTTGGTCTGGGACCAGAGACGGCTATTCTTTCGTTGGTTTTGGTCGCAAATGTGATCGACTTGCTTCCCAATGCGACAGTAACGCCAATTACCTGGCTTATAACCGGGGCGCTGTGGGGTAGACTAGAACTCGGCCGTGTCGCAACATCCGACACTGAAATGGCACCAGTAGCTGAGCCCAAGCATGCCCTTGCCCGTGCCCGCCCACAGGCACCCCTGCCGCCATCATCACCTGTGTCGGGACCGTCGGCCATGAAATCACGACCTACCAGCCGCTACACCCGGCAAACCAACCGGATCATCCGGAACGGTCGCGGAAGGAAAGGAACTGACGCATGACAGGGCAACCGACGGTTGGGGCCGTCGTCATAGGCCGTAATGAAGGGGATCGATTGGTGCGGTGCCTGGCCTCAGCCACTGAACAAGCAGATAGGGTTGTTTATGTGGACAGCGGTTCAACTGATGGCAGTCAACAGGCCGCGAAAGCCGTAGGCGCAACATGTGTCGAATTGGACCAAAGCCAACCCTTCACAGCGGCGCGCGCACGTAATGCCGGGTTCGATATCTTGCAAAAAGACCCGGTGCCGGTGCAATTTGTGCAATTCATCGACGGAGATTGCGAATTGCAACCAAGTTGGATCGAAGCCGCACGATCCTTTCTGGCGGAAACGCCGACTGCGGCCGTCGCCTGTGGTCGCCGCCGTGAACGCTTTCCCGAAGCGTCGGTTTACAATCGGCTTATTGACCAGGAGTGGGATACGCCGGTGGGACAGACCAGAGCCTGTGGTGGAGATGCGCTGATGCGCAGCAAAGCCTTGTCGGCTGTTGGCGGTTTTGATCCGGCCCTCATAGCGGGGGAAGAGCCTGAATTATGTGTCCGCCTGCGCGCAGCGGGTTGGTCGATCTGGCGGCTTGATGAGGAAATGACGTTGCACGACGCGGCTCTGACCCGGTTTGCGCAATGGTGGAATCGGAACCGGCGTGCGGGCCACGCATATGGGGAAGGGGCGGCCATGCACGGGTCTCCGCCCGAACGCCACTGTGTGCGGGAGACCCGATCAGCTCTCGCCTGGGGGGCTGTGTTTCCCCTGCTTGTTGTGACGGGTACACTTGTGACATCTTGGTCGCTCGCGTTACTTTTAGTCTGGCCCGCTCAGGTGCTGCGCCTGGTATCGCGTGGTATGGACCCGACCCGTGCCCTGTTTATAACACTGGGTAAGATCCCTGAGGCACAAGGTGTCCTGGGCTATTGGTGGGACCGTTTCCGCGGACGCCGGGCAAAGTTGATAGAGTACAAATAGGATCTTACCGCCCGGCAAAGGGCAGAATGTCAAAAACGCTTGGGTTCATCCAGATTGTAGCCATTACAATTCCACAGGAAGCAATCAGAAAAGCGAGGTCTTGTTTGGGGTACCACCCACTGTAAGGCCGGATAAAATAGACCAGAAATGGATAGGAAAAAATATCAACGATAACAGGAGCCAAAGCTGCACCGATCAGACCAAACTTGCTGACCATAGGCAACAACACCAAGATACGAGCAATTGCGGTGCCTGTTGTGAATATGGTGAAATCGCGCGAGTTTCCATTCGCCAATAGTATCTTATCGTAGCTCATGATGACCTGCCTTGGGATCATCGCCAGACTAAGAAGCACCAGAATTGGCCCTGCAGCGTGGTAACGGGGATCATAGAGAAAAGTTACAGCTAAAACGCCAACCATAGCCAAGACTGCAGCCATTCCAAGTGTTCCCATGGTCAGTAGCATTCGCGCACGTCCAATACTCTTTCGGTTTGCGTCATTGTCTGCGGGCGGTCGGGTACGATAAAGCGGGAACAATATCCGCTCTAGCAATTGCGTGCTGAGTGTGAGCGGGACAGCGGCAAGCATGAAAGCGATGGTGTAGACTGCAAGATCTTCAAGGCTTACATATTTCCCGAGTACCATTCGGTCACCTTGCTGCACAAAGAAGCCTGCAGCAGTCCCAAGGATAATATACTTTCCGAAATGAAAGATTTCCCTAAAAGCGTCGCGCTCCCAAGCAAGTCTGTTTGCGGGCCCGGGCAAGATTGTATGTGAAAGAACAACACGAACGCTGACCCCAACAAGTGCGCCCATTACAAGCGCCCAAACCGAGTTTAGCCAAAGCGCCATAACAATCATGAATACTGTACCAGAAGTTTGTGACGCTAGTTCCATCGCCGTCAAACGGCCTAACGTGAGATGTCGATTAGCGAGATACATTTTCGTCGACTGGAAACCCTGGATGAATGTTGACATCGCCAAAACCGGAATGATGAGACCAAGTTCAGGTTGTTCATAAAATGCGGCAATCGGATTTGAGATAAGACACGCCACAACCCAAAGCACAGCACCTCGAATGACTTGTAACGTCCAGGCGGTGTTCAGGTACTTGGGATCATCGCCTCGCGGACTCCGTACAACGGACGCACCTATGGCCACGTCAGAAAACATTTCGAGCCCGGCGATGACAACCTGCACCAGGGCCATCAGGCCGAACGCTTCAGGAAAAAGAATGCGCGTCAGGATCAGGTTCGACCCCAGGCGGATCAACTGGCTGCTGCCGAAGCCCATGACACTCAGGGCTGTTCCGCGGATTGCCCGCACCTTCAAACCATCACCGCTGAGAACGGACCGGAGCGCTGCTTTCATGATGGCAGCATCCGGAAATCGGGTTGATTTACCATGCCTTAACCGGTTAGCCGTGTCAGATTGATGGATTCCATGAACCGCAGGTCCAGCGCCTGTTCATACTTTTGTGCAGCCTCTGGCAGCACCTGCCCTGAGTGCAGAAGCACCCAATCTGCAAAGGTTAGCTCGTTGCGGGTCCAGATTGTGTCATAGATGTTGATGAACTCGCGGAAAGTTCCTGTCTGTACTTTGTGCCAGAAGAAATCCGTTGTTGCGTAATCGACGAAGGCAAAGCAGTCGCGATAAGCCGTCCAGCTGTCTTCCAGCGTCCAGTTCAACGGACGTCCAATACGTGTGAGGAACGTTGAAGCGATGTAGCTCTCCGCAGCTCCAATCTGGCAAAGCTCACCGATGGGGATTTGGGCATAGATGTCCGACAACGCCTCGGGCCAGTGTTTGGGCAATGGGTCGGTTCGCAGACCGGGCGTCCAGTAGCGCAACATATCCTCCGCATGACCAAAGACGGTCTGATCTGTGACGTGATAGGGCGCGAATTTGAGCGTTCCGTGACCTACGCCGATGATCCGGTGCAGCTGTTCAAATCCGCCTCCGGCCGGAAAGCTGCGCGCAATGGCCGCGAGGAATCCCATGACATTGGGCCGGTACAGCCGCTGATCAGTGCGGGTTTTCATGATCCAGATTGCACCATTCTTATGCGCCTGGATGATCCCGGCACCGGCGCTGACCAGTTGCATGTTGATGTTGAAGAGCCCCGGGGCCGCGGGCTTTTCGGATAACACCACATCGACCCCTTCGGCACGGATGGGGGCAAGATCGGCCTCAGGCGTGTCGTTCCAGGTCGACAGGATTAGCCGCACACCAGGCATGTTGCGGCGATAAATCCGCAGGGTTTCGACAGTGAAATCATCCTGTATGGAGATCGGCCCCTGCATGACGATTGCCATCGGTTCATCCGTGGATTCAGGTTCGGACTGATTGGCGATCTGCCGGCTCAGCTTGGGGCGCTGCGTATATGTTAGAAAATGATCTGATGACCGGGTGATTTGCTCCAGGCTCCACATCAGCAGGCGCCGGGCGACTTTGACCATCACGGTATCGGTCGTATCCATGATGTTTATCCCGCTAGGCCATTGATGGCCTTTTGCGACACTGGTGCCGCCAGGAAGGCATCAAGATCATCCGGTACGCCGATGCCGTGCATCCCGGCGCCAACTCGACCAATGGAATGACAGGCAATCGCCGCACCTTGTTCGATCATTTTCGTGTAAGCAGGAGCCACATAGAACTCTCCGTTCACGCGGATATTGGCGGCGATCATCGCATCTGCGGCAGCCACAAAATCGCGGCCGTGCGCAAAGTTATATATGCCTACCGTCGCCTCGTTCGAAACGACTTCCTTTTCGACCACCTCGGTAACGCGACCGCTGTCATCTCGGCGTATGAAGGACCATTTGTCATCATCAGCCCACATCGTCATAATCAGCCCATCGGCTGTGCCCATATCGACCAAATAGGCATCAATGTCGGCATCAATGTATTGGTCACAATTGGCGATCATCAGCGCATCGTCATTGTTGATGGCAGCACGATTGAGAAGAACGGTGCAGGCCGCCCCTTCAGTCACCGCATCGACATAGGTGATCGTGCAGCCCGGTGCCCAGCCCCGCAGTTTGCCGGCCAAACCATATTCGCTGTCGTGCTCGCGCAGGATCAGGAAATGGAACTGGTGTGGCACAGACGGCGTCAAGTTGGCGATCACAACCTGGATCATTGGAAACCCGTGGATTGGGATCAGGGGCTTGGGCAGATCATAGCCTACATCAGCAAACCGGCTTCCCCGACCGGCCATTGGGACTACAATGTTCAGCATTCGTATTTGTCTCCGGTCACGCTTGGGGTCTTGACGACAACGGTGGTCACATCGGTGAGAGCCTCAAAATCGGTCGCCTCACCCGGTTCGATCAGGATGATGTCGCCAGCGCCGTATTCTATGCCGTTCATTCGGACCCGACCTGTGGCAATCAACGTCACCTCGGGGGCAATCTTGTGCATATGACGAGCTTCTTTCGCGCCTGCTTCGTAGGATTTCATTGCCACTTCGGCATCTCGAGTACGCAGCACCACAGGATCAAAATCGCCGACAAACCACCCCTTGGTCATGTTTTCCAGACGAAATATCTTCATGAAGCTGCCTCTCGCCGGCGGGCGATCAGTTCCTGTTCATAGTCTTCGACCGCCTGCGGTGTTGCCAACGAAATGTATTGCGCGCGATCGACCTGATAGGTGCCGACCGATTTCTGTAACAGGATCAGCTCGTTAAAGGTTGGGCAGACGAAATAGCCTCCGTTCACATCGGCTCCTTTCATGATCATGGTCTGCGCTGCATCCACGAAATCCTGTCCGCGCCTGAAATAATACACCCCCGCCGTGGCATTGCGGCTGATCGGGCGTTTTTCCGCCGCTTCAATGACCATGCCGTTTTCATCGGTTTTCACGAAAGACCAACGGGGATGAACACTGTCGAACACGACCGTCCCGGCGTCCAGCTTGCGCTTGCGAAAATCAGAGATTGCAGCGGCCACGTCGAATGCCAGTATCTGGTCGGCATTGGCGATCAGAAGCTCATCATCATTGGCCACGTGCTCAACCGCCAGCAGTGCCGTGCAAGCCGCTCCAGCGGTGTCACCTTCCGTGCGGACGATATGACAATTGGAGTGCAAAAGCTGCAAAACCTCGCGCAAGTGAAAGCGCAGATCATCTTCCTTGCGAACGATAAAGACAAACTCCACGCCATCGATCACATTCAGGCAGTCAGTGGCATGTTCGATCATCGGGCGTCCGTCGATCTCGATCACCGGCTTGGCAAAAGGAAAACCGTGATTGCGAAACCGCTCATCGCTGCCGGCCATGGGAACCACGATTTTCATACCTCGCCCTCCTCTACACGAGCAATGGCATCCAGGATGCGATCCAGTTGTACATCATAGACGCTTTGTACCACCAGTAGATGGCAACCTGCATCCTCGGCTGCTTTGATGCCGTTTTGATTGTCCTCAACCACTAAACACTGGTCGGGGTGCAGTCCCAACTTGGCAGAAGCCGTCAAATACATGTCAGGATCGGGTTTCGGCTTGGAGACATCTTCGTTCGAAAGCATCACATCAAGATAACCGTCCAGTGCGCTTTTCTGCATCATCAATTCGACGCTGTTCCGCACCGAATTAGAGGCCAGACCCAGTTTGTAGCCACGGGCTTTGAGGTTTGATAGCGCATATTCATGCACAAAGACCGGATGGCAGTTTACATGCACCTGATCGACGGTAAATTTCTGCTTCAGCGTGTTCAGAAACCCGTGCAGTCCTCGCGGCAAACCTCGTTCTTTGGACAGCATCTCCAGCTTGGTGCGCGTTGGCAATCCGTCAAAGGTCGACAGGTGATCGGCCCGTGAAATCGTGTAGCCAAAATGCTCTAGCGCGCGGTTTAAAGCATGATAATGCCATTCTTTAGCGTCTATCAACACGCCATCCATATCAAATATAACCGCCTCAATTTTCATGATTAAAATACTCCTTGGCCGCTTCCGGGTAATCAGTGCAAATCAGAACATCTTCATGTCTGGAGACATCCCATACTGCGAGGCGCTCCCATACTGGTTCATAGGTGCGTTTGTGTAAGTCAGGTGAAACAACACACACGCGTTTTCCCGCATCCAAATGTCGTGAGATGTCATCGCGATCCCACCAGTCGGTCCAGAATGCGTCCAGCCAGACGCCTGCGGCCTCTGAATAAAGAGGTGGTTCCGGTTCGGCATCAGAATGGCGGGTGAAAACCGGGACCCCGGCGTTGAGCCAGTGCAGCGTGTCCGGTACCGACATGTCGAAGACGAAAGCATCGCGCACTTCAAATTGATCCAGTAGATCCCGGACCATCACCTGCAGACCGTCCGCCTTAATGTTTAGCGCCAGTGTCAGTCTCGGGTCTGCCTTAGCGTGGATCGCGAACATCTCTTCGGCCTGCATGGCACCGGCCTTTGGCGGATCGTGCGCAATGGCCAGATCGCCGCCCAAATCGCGGAGGTCGGTTTCGGTACCGAATCCCAGTTCGAATGATCGGGTGAAGGCCACCGGTGCATTCTTTTCCGCCTCGGTCTTCCAATAACCTCTATGACTTAAAATTTGCATGTCCTACTCGGATTTCACATGAAAACAAGTCTCTGTCTCGACCTGCGTGGGAGGGGACGCGTTTTTCAGACCAGCGCGCCGTAGCATCCGTGTCATTGCACTCCTTCCTGGGTAAATCGGGCGAGAGGTGGAAAATCTGTTGCGCGCTGGCACAACCCGCTGCCCCAGCCAGGAATAGCTCAGCGTGTTAAGCGTCGTAATCGTCAGACCTTTCAGCTTTCTCGGATTGGAGGGAAGCTCTGCGACAGTTCCAAAGAAATAAGACCAAAGCGTGCCCCCAATGATGATGGCCTCTCCACTGGAAGCTAGCACACGGTTGATCTCGGCAAAAGCTGGCGCCAGATCGAAATATTGATGGGCCGACACGCACAGGACGAGGTCGAACTCACCATCATCAAATGGTAAAGCCTCGGCCGAACCCTGTTGCACTTCCGGCGGGTCCATACCTTCGCGTTCACAGAAGATGGCACCCATCTGAACATAAGCCTCGATAGGTTCGACGCCCATTACCTTGGCCCCCTGCAATGCAAAGGACATCAGGTTTGTCCCCATGCCGGACCCAATCTCGAGCACGCGGCGCCCGCGAAAGCGCTCAATGGCAAGCTGAGGAGCGACCCCTTCGAAAGGCAGTGCCCTTTGGCGTTCGGTCCAAAATTGGTATTCGCGACAAGAATCTTCAGCGCAAATGCCAAGCTCTGTCCTGTGCCCGTCCGATCCGACCCATTCTAACTCACGGGCCTTGGCCCGGGACTCTGCCCCGTGATCCTCTGAGGCCTTTCCGAGCGCGAGATCGTGCATAAAGCGGATCAGATCATCGCCCTCGTGACCCAAAAGTGCTTCGCGGATATTTTCAATCGCTTGCACGTCGAATTTCATTTGATACGCCCCAGAACACCCAAGTTTAGGGCTGTATCGTGCACGAGCACCTCAAAAGTATAGGAAAAGGTCGTGGCTCCCTGATTTTCGATTTCCAGCCAGGTCAATATTCCCTGCCAATCTGCCAATACTTCAATTGGGCTCTCAAGTACGTAGTTTAGCACATGGCCTTCTGTCAGGATCGCCTGAAGTGCCGCAGGATTGACCTTGCCATCCAGATTGATCGTTCGATCGTGCCAGTATCCCAGTGTCCCTGTTTGCACCGCGCCAACCCATGTTTCGGCATGCACGTTTGCAGTCACCCAGTCGACAACCTGAAAATGCCCCTGATCGCGCACTCCCGGTACAAGGGCACGGCCCAGAAGGCCTAAGCAAAGTGCCAAAGCTGCCAAGCAAAAAAAACTGAACATTGAAGCATGCCGCTCAGGAGTAATACGTCCCACCACTGTCAACAGAACTGATGCCGCAGCGATAATCGTGAAAGGCGCAAAAGGAGCCAGATAGCGACTTAAAAACCAGCCTGCACCGAAATATAGTCCGTAATAGATGCTGAGTACGGTGGCGAATATTAGGAATGCCACGGTCACATACCGCGCCGGACCTCCGCGTTTCCAGGTTTGGATCACAAACACTGCAACGATGAGCAACACCAACAGCAACGCAATGACTTGAAACGCCGGTATAGATTGCAATACCGCCGGGATTGGAAACATCGGAAAAGTATTTTCAAACAGGATAGCGGGCAACAAATCAACGTTCTTGGCAAAGCCGCCACTCAGAGCCTGCGCAGTGCCGCTGACAGGCACGATGGAACCGAAGTTGACATAGTTGTTGATCAGCCACGGTGCCGCAATGATCAGGCTCAGCACACCGGGTGGAAGCAGGTCGGCGACAACTTTAACGAACCTGTCTCGCTGCACGATCAGGTTATGCAGGCCCCAGACAAGGAAGATAGCAGTCACCAGGAAGGCACCGTCATTACGGGCCAGGAAAGTCACGCCGCAGGCCGCGCCCAAGATCATTCGGTCCGCAAAGGTTGCTCCCGGACCCTTTGCCAACACTTCGCCGAACAGAACGAGCGTCAGCGCAATCATAGCGGTGTAAAGTCCGGTCTCCAGCCCGTTCATCGTATGAAACAGCAACAATGGCCCGAGAAACCAAAGGGCCGCCACGAACCAGGGCCAAAGTGGATTGTCGTCTTGCCCCCGCAACAGATCTCGCGCCAATGCGCGAACTGCAAAAAGTCCACCTACCGATATGGCTGCCGCGATCAGGTGCACGCCAGTCAATCCCAAAACCTTGTCGCCGTTGGTCAGCAGATAAGGAACCGAAAACAGGAACGTGGCCAAAGGCTGCACACCATTGCTCGCGGTTGTGCCGTCTGAGACCGACATCCCCAGGCCGATCGCCATATTGCGGGCGATGGTCAGCATCAGATAGCCGTCTTCAGTCATGAAGAATTGGGCCAGCGCTGGGGTGCCCGCCACAACCGGCCACAATCTATAGGCCGTGCCCAGGATCAGAGACGCCACAATAAGGCGAAATGTGGTTTTTTCGGTTAGAATAGTCATGGCCTAGCGCTATTGCCTGAAAAATGTGTCATCAATATTGCTATTGCTTATAACAAACCCAATTTGCGCGAAACCTCACATCCCCACCATCCGCAATCGAAATCTAGCTGTCCCATCATACCGGCCTATACCGATCCGGGGCAGAGCCTGCTGCGGATCGTCAGGCGCCATATGCCTATCCTCCAGGATCGTGGCGCTGACAAAACCCAGATCATAAAGCATTTTCATTAAGTCGGGCGTGTAATTGCCATTGGGGTAGGCGAAATGACGGATCTCTTGCCCGGTCCAGCCCTGCAGCAGATCGCGCGATCGCGCGACGCTGGCGCCTGCGTCATCAAGTGATATCTGGTCCAGCAATTCATGGCTGTGGGTGTGTGATCCGATGGTTACGAGAGGTTCCGCCGAAAGTTCCTGCAACTGTGGGAGGCTCATGGGTTGAAGCGGAGTGAAGCCTTTGGTCTCCTGACCTGTCTGCGCGATAATTTTGTCGGCTAACGCGTCTCTGTCTCTGGTATTTACCGCCTTCAAAGCTTCTAATACCGGGCCGATCTGAGCCCAACGCAGCTTACTGCGGTCAGGTCCGATCTGCCAGGATCCAATGCCATCCAGTTTGATCTTTGTGGTGCCCGCACTCTGCAATGCATTCATCACACGATCGAACCAGAAGGCCCGGCCGGTTTCGATCTGTTTGGTGGCAACATAGACAGTCACCGGCAGGGCTTCAGCTCGGACAATCGGCAACAGGTGCTCGTAGAGCCCCAATTCCCCGTCATCGAAAGTCAGCACCACACGGCGGCGGTCGCTAGTGGTAGGAGCCAATGCATCGTCCAGAGATACGATATCATAGTCCTGCCGCAGCAGATCGATTTGCGCACGAAACGCATCAACCGACAGCGCAGTCCATGCATCCAACTGCTCTCTGGCCGGCCGGAGTGTGTGATAGCACAGAATTGTCACGGGGTTTCCATGAAACGCCCGACGACGTAGCAACCCATAGACTGGTGGCGTGGTCAGCGCCCAAAGCGCTCCCCGTTTCAAAACCGCCTTCATGACCCGAGGGCCTTGAACAAGGCTTTCAACTTGGCAGCTTCGACAGACGCATCGTGGCGCGCACGCACCCGGTCGAATCCGGCTTGACCCATTGCCTCAAGCTTTTCAGCGGGCATGTCTGCGCAGGCCAGCATCGCCATGGTTAGATCCTTCACTTGCCCGGCCGGTACCAACCAACCTGTTTGCCCATCCTGAACCAGTTCCGGAATGCCCGCTATATAAGTCGAAATGACTGGTCGGTACTCGGCCATGGCTTCCATGATCACAACGGGCAAGCCCTCGGTAAAGCTTGGATGCACCAACGCACGGGCACCGCGCAATTCCGCACGCACCTGATCTGATGTCACCCAGCCGGTGATCCTCACCGCTTGCTCAAGGTTCAGCTGTGCAATGTGATCTTCCAGCATCGCGCGCATCGGCCCGTCGCCTGCCAACACCAGCCGCGCCCCGGGGTGAGCGGCATGTACAGCGGCAAAGGCTTCAATCAGCAGTAAATGTCCCTTTTCAGGGCTGAAACGTCCGACGCTCAGGAAAATCGGCGCATCCGGCAAAGGTGTTGCATCGTTGGCAAAGGCCGTGGCCGCCAACCCGCAATGCACAACATTAACTTTTGACCAGAGCGCGGGTGGCACATTGTACATCATCTGGCTGCCAATGTATGCGCAAGAAGTCACCGCAAACCGCGCCCGGTCTACTTTCAGCGGTAGGGCATGGCGTTTGGGATCATCAAAAACTTCTGACCCGTGCGTTGTGAAGCTGAAGCCCGGGCCGCTCAAAGCCTCTACTAAGGCGGCGATTTCCGCTGAGTTAGAGCCGAAATGCGCATGCAAATGGCTCACTTCCTTCCCCTCGAGCCAGGTCATGATCCGGCAAGCATGGGCGAGGTAGATCAGGTGATAGGGCCAGGGGCGAATGGCCCCCTTCGACATCAAAAACGCCAACTTCAGGCCGCGCAAGAATGCCTGCGGATGACGCAGGCCCCAGACAAGCGCCCCCAGTATCAGCCGGGCGGTTCCATCTTTCAGTGTGTGACGGGTCCGGGCCATCTCTTCGCGGTCCAGCGTATCAACAACATCGCTGTCCCAGCCCCTGAGCGCAAAACGTTCGACCTCGACTCCCATGTCCTCCAGGGCCCGGATCTCGCGACGGATGAAGGTATGGCTGATCGCAGGGTATTGGTTAATCAGGTAGGCTACGCGCATCTGGGACTACACCTTGCCGTGGCCGGAAAGGCCCCGAATGCTTTTGCTTATGGACCGAAACCCATGCTTCATTGCGAATTCCAGGAGCTCCCAGGTTGGGGAGAAGTCAGCAAAGGATACCGTAGCTCTACCTGACCGACTGTAGATACGCTTTGCCAAAGGTCTTCGTACGGGCATTGGTGTGCAAGTCCAAAACCTGTTCCCCTAATTAAAAGAATGTGTCTGTTCATGATCTATTGTCTTCAAAAATTGCCGGCAAAGCCTGGCGTTGGACCATGCATAGAATGAAGCCTCTGAATCCAGAACCCTTTCAAGACAGAAATTTTGCAACTGATGTTACCTTGCTTTGCAAAGCCTCTGCCATTGCGTCAAAATTGGTCACGACACCGGCCCGAATTCGATCCTCGCACAAAGGTCCTCGCTTGATCCGCTCCAGTCAATTTGATTTCTGTCTATGTGGATGTGAAAATGACCGCTATTTGATGTTTAGGTTAGGTCATGAAACCACCAGCTGATTCCCCTTATGTCGATATCACTATTATTAGTATCGCCGTGCGCATCCCGGGAGTGATCTCGATTGACACCTATTGACAAACCCGCAAGGCGGGATCGAGCCGAGCACGTGTTAGATGAAAAGGTTAGCGGCACTACATGACTGATTTGACTGAATTTAAGCCGCTGAGCTGGGGCCTGTTGATTGCAACTAACAAACGCCCTGATATTCTCCGGACATGTATAGAGTTGGCGCTGGCGCAAACACGGGCGCCATGTGAAATCATTGTCATTGACACCAGCCCTGACTGGGAAACCCACGCAAGTGCAATCAAAGCATTGATCGAACCAGATTCAGGCATCCGGATGGTTTATAGGACATGTGACATTGGCTCGACAGCGGTGCAACGTAACACAGCAGTATCAGAGGCGCGGGCCGACATTGTGTTTCTTATTGACGACGACTCCCTGATGTATCCGACTTGTGCTTCAGAAATCATGAAGATCTATGAGGCGGATACAAAGGAGCAGATAGGCGGCGTGCAGGCCGCGCTGTCAGACGCGCCTCCTCATCTAATGGAGAGTAGGGGTCCGCAAAAGCAAGACAATCGACAGGAAGCAATAAAAAGCCGCTGGTTCTGGGTGGGGCGGATAAAGTACTTCATCTGGCGTAAGGTCTTCCTGATGCATCAGGAAGAAGTATTCATTCCATATGAAGGAAAATTTCCTGACCTACCGATACCTGTTGAGGTTCAGGGAATGTCGGTTTGGCCCGAGCGGCTCTTTCACGGCTGTCGCATGACCTTCCGTCGTGAAAGCATTCTTCGTGAACCTTTTGAGAACCTGTTGCGTTCTTATAGCCCCGGCGAGGATCTTGATGCGAGCTACCGGATTTCCCGAACGCAAAGTCTGGTCACGGCAGAAAAGGCGCTTCTTAATCATTATAATATCGCGACGGGGCGAATTGACCGCTACAAGACAACTGTTCTGAGCAATATGAACCAGGCATTGCTGGTCACAAAACACGGAAACGCATTGGCAAAACGGCGCTTCCGCCCACTTCTCCGACGAAAACTGCTGGCCGAGTTCTTGAAAGATATTCTTCAAAAGCGGCTGACCCTCCCGCAGGCCAGAGGTATCCTGAGCGCAATACGCCAGTCCCGCCAAATTCCGAATATGCCCCCTGGTGAACTGGAAGCATGGTATCCGGTGTGTCAACAGCGCATACTCGAGACTTAAATTTGCTGTGGCCTCTTGCTAGAAATTTGGAACGCAACCTAGATTGCTCTCTGTTCTGAAGTTCATAACTCGGATTTTCTGCCCGAGTTTTCCGCCGTCAGTTTTTCGGAAAGCTGAGGCTGTTTCCTGACGGACACCTCGGCTTGAATCCGGGAATGTCTGCCACCAGCTTTCGAACTGATATATTAGGCAACTTAAATTAGAAGAGCATTAAAGGTCGTAAGCCATCGCCTCCAAATTCCCGGTCAAAATGTACGAGTCATCGGGACCATTGAGAAAGCCATTCTATAAACTGGAAAACGACAGCGTCTATAGCACTGAAAGCAAACGTCTGATATATGTAACATCCTGAAAACAAATAAATCATAGCGCCCAATGACAGAAAAAGTGGTTAGCCTCCAATGGCTTCGAGCTCTAGCAGCCTGGATGGTCGTTTTTCATCATTACATTCAGGTATATCGAGACTTTGAGCCTGAAAACAAAATAGAGGCGTTCTTTACTTATCACGGAAGCCTCGGCGTCGACATTTTTTTTGTTCTCAGCGGTTTAGTTATGGCCATGTCCATTTCTCGCGGCCATGTCTCAGCGGCACGGTTTTGTCGGGATAGAGCGACCCGCATCATACCGGCCTATTGGCTGGCGACAGTGGTCTTTTTGGCGGTTCTCCCGTTCGCGAATTGGGACGCCGTAAGTTTCCTGCATGGGTCAACCTTGAGGGACGTTTTGTTTTCAATGCTCTTTATCCCTCATGAACACGCATCTGGGATAGGTTACATCCCAGTTCTTACAGTGGGCTGGACACTTAATTTCGAGATGTTTTTTTACGCAATCCTGGCCGTTGCCTTATTGATTAACAAAAAATGGTCTTTGGTGATCGCCGTAGCTGTAGTTTTAGCGTTGCCAATTGGTGGCCGTTTCGGACTTCCAGTCGGACCAATTGCATCTAACATCGTACTCTTTAATTTTGCTTTTGGTGTTTTGATATATTTGGTTGGAATTAAACTCTTCCGTATGCAGGAATGGCCAAGAACGCGTCGCTATACCATCGCTGCTATATGCGCCAGCGTCGCTTTAGCGTCGTTAGAGTTAAGGTTCCCTTGGTACAAAGAGGCTTTTTCAGTCGCGATGGTTGTTGGCTTTTTTCTCACTGAGGATGTGTTTCTTAAACTGTCGTCAGGTGTAGGCAAAATTGGGCCTCACTTGGGTGATCTATCGTATAGCACCTACCTATTTCACGTGCCCGTTTTGCTGTTGGTTGGAGCCCTAATGGATTTTTCACGTGGTAACGATTTTTGGCTGGTCATCGCTGTTTGTACTATAACGTACATTACATCTTTGCTGAGTTATTACATTGTCGAAATGCGTTTCAGAAGGTGGCTAACGACAACCATCGGAAACGTGCACTTTAAAAGTGGTTTTCGTTCTCTAAAATAGCCCGAACCGTCGTCGCGCACAATTTGTTACCCCCCTGCGGTCTTGATCCCGCGCGTATTCACTTTTGCTAAATCTAGAGAAGCGGAGCGGACCCACCAAGGGCTTTTGCTGGCGCGAACTGCACGTGCACAGCGCGTCAAATATCCATCTTCTTAAATACGCCTTCCGGGATCGCACCAATAATCGCCATGATCACAAACCAGATGCGGCGCACGTAGATGATGTTCCGGCCTTTGCGTAAGCCCTTGAAGATCGCATCAGCCACCTCTTCGGGTTCTGCCGTCAGTTTTTCGGGCAGGTCCATACCTGCGGTCATCTGCGTATTCACGAACCCTGGCAGCACCGTCATTACGTGGATCCCGCGTTTGGCCATCCGGTTGCGCAGGCCGGAGAGATAGGAGGTAAAGCCTGCCTTGGCGGAGCCATAGACATAATTCTTGGCCCGTCCGCGATTGCCCGCCACGGAACTGATGCCCACGATCTGCCCGGAACCCCGCGCATCGAACCGTTCCGCCAGAAGACCCAGAATGTGCGCCGGGCCCTCATAGGTGCTCCGCATCACGCGGGTAGCAGCCTCGATGTCACGTTCATTCTCGATCTGATCCCCCATCAGTCCGATGGCGCAGATCACCACGTCCGGCAAGACAGGCAGAGCGTCGACGAACCCGGTATGCGCGGCACTGTCCAGCACGTCAAAGTCGTGTAGGCTTACCTCCACGTTGTGACGCAAAGCCATATCCGTCCGGGTCTTTTCCAGCGCGGTACTATCGCGTGCAGCAAGTTGGATGTCATAGCCTTCTTTGGCAAAGCGATGCGCTGTTGCACGACCGATATCGGAGCGCGCGCCGAGAAGCAGGACTGTTCCTTTGCTCATAGATCCAGCCTTTGTGATTGATGTGACTGAAATGCCTCCGCTGCACCAAGTTGCGTTCGCATCTGCCGGAATTGCTCAGTACGGGGATCGGAGGCATGCAATGTCTGTGCGCTCATGCGGCTGTCCTTGGCGAGATAAAAACGCCCGCCATGTTCCAACGTGATCTCGTCCAGCTTGCACATCAACGCGATCATCTTAGGCGTGGCGGGGAAGTCGAGGGCCAGTGTATAACCCAGCATGGGAAAGGAGAAGGCGCTATCCTGCGGCCCAAACCGTTTGAGTACGGCAAGAAAGGAACCGGCTTTTTCCTGCGAGGTAGTCTTGAGCAGCGCGTGAAGTCCCTTGCGCGATGTCTCCAGCGGCAGAACGCACTGGAACTGCATGAAGCCGCGTCTCCCATAGATCCTGTTCCAGCCGTGGATGGCATCGAGCGGGTAGAAATAGCTGTCATAATCGAGAAAGCTGGTCCCGGATTTGCGGCATCCATTCCAGTAATAAAGCGCGTTAAAAGCCCGAACCGTGAGGCCGTTTAACGGGCTGAAGGGCGGCGCGAAGGGGACGCTGCGCCGCATCTTTTTCGGGATTTCGAACGGGTAGCGTGCCGCGTCATCAGACAACTCTTCCGGTATGGCATGCTCCCCCAGCATCAGAATGGCTCGCCCAAGGGCATCACCAGATTGCAGGCAATCGATCCAGGCAACCGAATAGGTGGCCTCATGTGCCGCTTCAAAAGCAGTGATGACGGCGTCGAGATTGGGAAGGGCCTGCGCGGTCTGCCGGATCCATGCAGAGGGCACCGCTCTCAACCGGATTCCGGCGCGCAAGATAATACCCGTGAGCCCCATGCCACCTATTGTCCACTCGAACAGCTCGGGTTTCTCATTGCGGCTGCAGCGATGCACGACGCCTTCGGTATCCATCACGTCCAGCCAGTCCACGAAGTTGCGGAAACTGCCATCTTTGTGATGGTTTTTGCCATGAACATCCGCTGCGATCATGCCTCCGAGGGTGACAAATTTCGTCCCCGGCGTGACCGGGGGGAACCATCCATGAGGCAAAAACGCCGGGATGATATCACTGAGCAGAACGCCCGCCTCAGCCACCAGAATTCCGCTTTGCCGGTCAAAGCTGAGCATGTGGTTGAACCTGTGCATATTGACCGTGCTGCGCAAGCCAATCGCGCTGTCACCATAGGCCCGCCCATTGCCGCGCGCGATCACCGCCCCAGCCGTGACAGCTTCGACCAATGCAGTCTCGTTCACAGGCTCTGTTGCCACCCCGTAATGTTTGGGAAAACCGCCCCAGCCCGAAAGCTCTGTCATACCGCCGCCGCCTTTTGGGTATTCTGAAAGACAAAGCGTCGATCGAGGAAATATTTGACGACATAACCCACCGAGAGCCCCAACACAGCGCCAAGTTCACGCATCATATCCGTGTCCCAGATCAGCCAAAACGCTGTTTCCGTACCCCAAAAGATCGCTGTCGTGACAATTCCCATGATCGTGTAGAGCGTAAATTTCTGGCCGTGCGCTTTGAGACCTGTACTGAAATCGGCAAAAATCCAGCGTTTGTCGAGGGTATATTTGACGACGAGGCCCGCGAGCGTGCCGCAAAAGACCGCCAGCGCAAAGCCAGTTGCGTCACTGTTCCACGACAGAACCAGCCTCTGGACGCCGAGGTTGATCACTGTCGCGATCACGGCAAACAAGGCATAGAGAACCGCTATACGTATGATGCTCACAACAGCGTCCCACCAGCGGCGACGAGGATGATCAATATAGCACAGATCCGACTTTGCCGATCTCGTGCAGCAAAGACGACCGGGTCCTCGTGCATTTGGCCACGATGCGCCAACAGGATGACCCGGGAGATCCAGTAGAGCAGGATGCCGCAGATGGCGCCCAAAAATTTGGGGTTTGTGTAAAGCTCCGAAACCGAAGGCGACTGGATGTAGAGCGCCATAACCAGGACGGCCACATAGCCGGACGCTACAGCCATCATGACCAGAACAGGTAGGTCATCGACAACATAGCCTCTCCCGGCAGCTTTGAGCTTGCCGCGCGCAGCACTGTCCATCAATTCCGCCTGCCGTTTCACGATGGCCAGCGACAGGAAGAAGAAAATCGAGAAGGCCAGAAGCCACATCGACAGCGTAATACCCGTTGCCACGGCGCCTGCGATGATCCGCGTGGTATAGAGCGCAGCCAATGTGCCGATATCCATGATCGCTTTGCGTTTCAGCCAGAGCGAATAGAGCGTAGTGACAACGACATAGAGCAGCATAATCCCAATGAAGGCTCTACCGAGAAACAGGGACAGGATCAGGCCCAGTCCCATCAACGCGGCGATCAGGTAGGTGGCATGAGCGATCGGGATTGTGCCCGCCGCGAAGGGGCGCTTGCATTTCGTGGGATGCGCCCGGTCGGAGCGCAAGTCGAGCAAGTCATTGAGAACATAGATGCTGGAGGCCACGATAGAGAAGACCACGAAGGCCAGAAGGCTTTGCAGAAAGGTCTCGGCGTCGAGCTGGTGGGCCGCCAACATCGGCAGAAAGACCAAAAGGTTCTTCAGCCATTGATGCACCCGGATCGCCTTGAGATAATCCCGCAGGCCGGGTTGGGCGGTGGACAAATGTTCAACTTCCAACCCCAAACCGTCAACACGTTGGCGCAGGGGCGCAGGTAGGTTGACCGTGACCGCCCTATTTGCGCTCTCCCAGACCGGCAGATCCGCCTCCGCATCCCCCATATAGGCATAGCCACCGCGCCCGAATTGGTCGGTCAAAAAGGCGGCTTTTTCACTGGATTTGAGATTGCGGACCCCGTTCGAGCCGTAGACGCCATCAAAAATATCAAGATGCTGGGCAATCTCTTGGGCAATCGTCTCGTCGGACGCCGTGACCAGAAAAACTGTTCCCCCCTCCGACCGCCATGCATTGATATAATCGATGACCTGCGGGTCATAAGGCAGCGTCGTGACATCTATATCCATCCGCCCCGCGAGACTGCGTTTGAGCGCCGCCCGCCCTCCAGCCAGCGCAAATGCAGCACCCAGAGGCGCGTGCCAGTCCCGGCTGGTCGCTGACCAGAAACTTTCAAACAACATGTCAGACCGCAGAAGCGTGCCGTCGAGATCGACAGCAAGTATGCGCTGGTCTTTCAACTGGTCCAGTTCCATACTGTTAATCTCCTGAATACGCCACGAGAACAAGCCTCCATATTAAAGTGACACGAGGTGGTATCTCAGACAAACGGAGCATTCTTGGTATCCGGTACAGAATGAGGCAAAAGAACCTATACTAAGAGAAATGGGGGGCTGGACGCGATCGCGTAATTCCGCAAATGCCTGTAGTATCGCAATGTTTCCCGTGATTTAAACCCAATCATTGTATAGGCCATGCCTTGAAGTCCTGCAAGATTGCGTCCTTTATCATCGCCATACTTCATGACGCTCGCAAAAGACCTCCAGCGCCACGACTCGCGCTCCATTGTGGGCGAGAACATGGTCGATGGGTGCGCTCAAGCGCCCCAAGACGGCAAAGCCCCAAGCGGAAGACGGCCATTACAAGCAGAAGCGCTAACACAAACCACCCGCGGGTGAGATTGTCGAATAAACGTGCTCCAGCGCTCCATACACTATGTTGAGAGGCAAGTTTCAGAACTGTTCCGACGATCAGACCGAGTATCGATAAAGCCGCCATGGCACCAGTCCAGACCGTCAAATGAAATGTGGCTTTGGAAGTGGAACATACTTCTGAAGCGCCACAAAAGCCAGCTTGTGAAGTGCGCTGGCTTTCAATCAGAATATTGCGCTTTTGGTCAGGCGAATTGACGGCGACGATGCATAAACCCGAGCCCACATAACCCTGTCAAAAGCAGTGCGAGACCAGTAGGCAAGGGCACCGCAGACAACACATTGAACGTGATGCTTTGTAGTGCGAAGTTATCACGCCAGCTGTCAGCGCCGAACCCGATGAGCGAGCCTGTGACCTCTCCTGCGCCAAAGTAATGTGTGTAAGGATTAGAGTTTCCGTCACCTAAGTTTTCTTCGTAAATCACGGCTGTGGCCGGAAGCACAGAGCTGTCATAGGTGCCGAATGCGAACGTATCGCGGCGGTCCCAGTAAGAGAAGGTGACCGATGTCACTTCAACTGTCAGGTCGCCGAAATCAATCAGCGCGAATTCGTCCGGGCCCCGCCCGTCGATCAAATGATTGTCCAAGCACCGGTTTTGCCAGCGGCAGTCATAAACGCCCAATCCACTGCGATTGCTGGCCCCATCCCAGCTTGCAGTCCAGAAATTAGAAGTATTGATGATTGTGCCTGAGTTGTTGACCCGAACACCATCCACGCCGACGGTTACTGATCCATCCGTACTGGTATAATTATTAGAGCCATTGGTATAGCTGCGGTCAACGTTGAAATTTATCGTTGCTGCGCCCGCAGACGTTGCGCACAACAGAACGATAGCGGCGGCGAATCCCGCCCCGATCTGTTTTGTAAACATTTCAATCATTACCCCCTAAAAAACTAGGTACCAGTCGTGAGTTATGTCATTTCGACATTATTATCCTACTATACTGAATGAAATTAGCTTTTTTACGATCATTTTACAAGCCAGTAGGCTTTGTCGGGTTTTATTGCACAAATGGCCTGAGGTGACACATCTTGCGAAACCAGCGTGATGGCTGGAGCGCATGAGCAGCTGGGGGGGCCACAAAGTACAAGACTACGAATTGGTCGTCTTACAATGACGCGTCGAAGCACCGAGGATCGCTGTCGATCTTTAATCATTTCGCTCTGCTTCGGAACTATCGGAAAACATCATCCAATTAACCAAAAACTTGTTTGCGTGCGGCTTGGGAACAATTGAGAATCGTAGCCGATATTCTCAACTCTCCTTTTGTCTCCGCTCGAGCATCAAAAATCGCCAGACGGCCATAAGAGTAGCGAAACCAGAAACATTCATCGCGCCTGGAACTTAGGATTGTTGGAGCGCCGAAAGATTTTTTGATTTGTGGACAATGACTATTTGTGGACCCGAGTTAAAATGTGTTAACGTTGTGGCGTGGCAGAATTTTCGCCATAATTGGGGTCTTTATTGATTTTTTGCGGCCTCGGTTCGATGTGAGTGCTGGTAAGCGTGTTGTAACGAGTATGAATCCACCGTGATTCATGTGTTTGTGAGTTAAAAAGTGACAGTTCAATACACTGATATTCCGAGAGAATCACAACCTGTTATTATTCAGGTCGAACATGGAGTATATCGCTTTCCGCAGGTGGGCGTTTACTCAAACTTCTTTAAACGCATCCTTGATATTGCTCTGATTCTTCTGGCCTTGCCGATCGTCCTGCCGACTCTGTTGTTTTTGGCATTGCTTGTCGCGCGAGATGGAAGCAATCCATTCTACGGACAAACGCGTATTGGCCGTGATGGCAAAGAATTCACCATGTGGAAACTACGCAGCATGGTTCCCAATGCGCATGTTTTGCTGGCAGATCACCTGACGCGAGACCCAACTGCCAAGCGTGAATGGGACGAAACCCAGAAGCTCAAAAACGATCCGCGCGTCACAAAAATCGGTCAATTGATGCGTAAGGCATCATTGGATGAGTTGCCGCAGCTCTGGAATGTTCTGGCCGGTGAAATGAGCCTTGTTGGTCCACGCCCGATGATGCCGGAGCAAAAAAATTTATATCCGGGTAAAGCTTACTATTCTATGCGCCCCGGGCTGACTGGCCTGTGGCAGGTATCTCAGCGTAATGCCAGCAGCTTTGCCAGCCGTGCCGATTTTGACACTTCGTATGCTGGACAACTGTCTTTACGCACTGATCTGGGCATTATATTCGCGACAGTCGGTGTTGTGTTGCGTGGTACCGGATATTGATCCGCACTATTTTTCGGACAAGTGAACCACATACAGGCTGACGTCGGCAGCATCGCGTTTGGACTGTAACTCCTGATGACGTATGATGAAGTCGTCGGTGATATTTTCCGAAGTTGTGGCGAAGTTCCAGCAAACCCGGAACCGCCTTCCCCACTAGCGCTTGAGCAAGTCCGGAAATGCCATCTGAACACGGCGGGATGAGCGCCCCTTGATCCGCTGCATGGCCTTCGACAACGCCAGATGTGGTGGTACCGTTATGAACATATAGGCATGGTCCCGTGCCAAAACGCATTCTACATTATCCACGCGGATGGATTGCAAGTAAGCGGTGCGCCGATCACACGTCTGCAGCGCAATCCCAGGACACCAGACTGCTGATGTCGGATTGCTTATGACCGTTTGCGATGGCGGTCAGGGTGCGAGTGATCCAAGCGACCATCTTCAAGGAACACGGTCAGGCGTCCCAGTGTTGGCAATAAAGCTCAGGGCTCTGCCGATGGGGGATTAGGCAGAGACGCAGGGACACTGTTTCTGAGGTTGAGTTGTAAGCCAAGCCCGCTCCGCCGGGGTGCAAATTACTTCTTCCAAATCAGGATCAAAGGGGTGTGTTGGGTTAGATATCGATACTGCGAACTACCTGATCATTAGCGACGACAGCTTTGCAGGTACCCTCATAATGAGTGATGGAGCCTACTAAGCCCGCAGGTCAGATTAAGCTGCGATCAGGGACCATCAGGACAGAGCTTTCATGGTGGCCGATCTCTGCCATGGTTTGATGGGCCGCCGCACGACCTGCTTTATTTGGGACGGCACGATCTACAGCAGAGGCTTCTTTGGGAAATAACGCGCCTTCGGGCGCCTTGGGATCGGTGACACCGCTCCCAACATCGGGGTCGACCAAGCCACGTAATTCAGCGCGGATCAGATCAAGTTCTGTCACGCCTGCTTTTGACGTCGGGCGCGCATTTCCCGTCGGCGCGACATGGCGTCGCTGCGTTTTGCGGCCTTGTCGGATTGGACAGATCCTTCCGTTGTCGGGGTGGTTTCTGAAGTTGAACCGGTTCCAGCCGCGCCCTCTGTTTTTTCTTCGATCTTGGCAGCTAGTACACCCAACATTGGGAACCGGAAAATATCCGTGATGCTGAGACCCGGAACATTTAGCTCTTTCTTGATTTCCCGATGCGCCTGTACGGCCAGTAGTGAATGCCCGCCAAGGTCAAAGAAATTGTCGCGCGGGCCGATATCCTGAATGCCCAGAATCCGGGACCATATCGCGGCAACCTGTCGAACAGCCGTTCCACCCGATGCTGCTGCGGGTGCGGGGTCGGTGGTTTGCACCACCTGGGTCTGTGTGGTTGGAGCGGCCTTGCGGGGCCGAGGGGCTGGCAACGCCTTACGATCAATTTTCTTGTTGGGCGTCAGTGGAAAGCTGTCCAGCGTAACGAAATGTGCGGGGATCATGAATTCGGGCAGTTGTCCGGTCAGCGTATCCCGCAGCGCCCGTTCATTCAGGTCGCCATCCGCGATCAGATAGCCGACCAACTGGGTCAAGCCCGGAGTGTCTTCGCGGGCCATAACAACGGACTGGCGAATGCCTGATTGGGCATCCAGAACACTTTCGATCTCTCCCAATTCAATCCTGTATCCGCGCAGCTTGACCTGATGGTCCGCCCGCCCCAGGAAATCGAGTCGCCCGTCCGGACGCCAGCGCGCCAGATCTCCTGTCCGGTACATCCGAGCACCGGGTTGGTTGTTGAATGGGTCAGGCACAAAACGCTCGGCCGTTAAGTCTTCACGCTGCCAGTACCCACGGGCAACGCCAGCCCCGCCAATGTAAAGCTCACCCGCGACACCAGTGGGTAGTGGGTTTTGATCTTCGTCCAGAACATAAACCTGAGTATTGGCAATCGGTCGACCGATGTTGACCGTACCCAACACCGGAGTTGCAGTTTCAGTCGTCGACCAGATGGTGGTTTCGGTCGGCCCATACATGTTCTCAACATGTGCCGAGGTGATCTCGGCCAATTCCGAAACCAGTGAGCCGGGTAGCGCCTCGCCCCCGATCATCATGTGCTTGAGGCGCGCCATCGCCTGACGGGCCTCGTCATTCATAACCAGCATCTGCGCCATGCTGGGGGTACACTGCATATGCGTAACCTTGTGGCGATGAATTTGCGCTGCGATCGAGAAATCATCCTCGGCCGGTTCTGTATCCTGATTGGACAGGCGCAGAACTTCGGCCAGAGGTTTAAGCCCCTCAAGCACCTGATCCACCGGGACGCCATAGTCGATCAGACAGGCAATCTCATCCACGCCAATGCGCTTGAGCTCTTCGACGCGCGCCAAGCAGTCTTCGACCGTGCCAAAAAGACCCGAGTCTTCGAAATACCGCAGGAAGGCGAAATCAAGAATGCCCTCAAGTTCTTCTTCTTCAAGCGAGCCCAGGTCCAGTTCGAACGCATTGCTGACGCCCTCGGGTTTCTTGAAGGCGGGGAAGGCCCAGGCATATTGTTTGATCAATCCTGCAGCGGAGCGCAGGTAATCCTTCATCGGTTCGCGCGCCACTTCGCGTACCTCTTCACGATCCGCTCCGACGAATGTATGCAACATCAGGGTGACTGTGTGGTCCTTCGGGTCATGGCCTGCTTCGCGCAATGCGCTGTGGTAGAGACCGATTTTGTCAGCGACTTCATCGACGCTTTGTCCCAGAAGGTGGGTCAGGACATTTGCGCCGATGGCGCCAGCCTCTTTCCAAGTTGCCGGGTTGCCTGCTGTGGTGACCCATACTGGAAGCGTCTTCGAAACCGGCCGGGGCTGAGTGACAACAGCGTGCATTTCTCCGGACTTCTTTGGAAACTCGACGGGCTCTCCCTTCCAGAGTTTGCGCAGGATATCGATGGATTGCAGCATGGCTGGCTTGTTGTCCGGCGGGGTGTTTTCTGGGCGCAGAACGAAATCATCAGGTTGCCAGCCAGAAGCGATCGCCAGCGCCGCACGTCCGTTGGTCAGATTGTCGATGATGGCCCATTCCTCGGCGATCCGGGCCGGATGGTGCAGGGGGGCGACACAGGAGCCCGCGCGGACCGATAGGTTCTCGGTGACGGCTGCGACGGCTGCGCCAGTGACTGATGGGTTCGGATAGGGACCGCCAAAGGCGTGGAAGTGACGCTCGGGCGTCCAGACAGCGCAAAATCCGTGCTTGTCGGCGAATTTTGCCCCCTCTAGCAGGGATTTGTATTTATCGCGCCCGACGCCGTCATCATTACCCCAGTAATAGAGGCTGAAGTCCATGCCACGTCCGGTGCTTCCGCGCGCAGGGGTACTGTCGCCCGCCACAAGGGCGCGGTTATCATCATCGCTCAGAACAACCTTGAAACCGCGGGCCAGTGTCCAGAACAACTCCAGCACGGAAATATCGAAGGACAAGCTGGTGACTGCCATCCAGACACCTGCCGGGTCATGTGAAATACGCCCATCCATGCCGGTGAAGAAGTTCGATACATTGCGGTGTTCGATCATCACGCCCTTGGGTCGTCCGGTCGAACCTGACGTATAGATCACATAGGCCAGATCATCTGCCGTCACGGTGCTGTCGGGGTTGCTGTCAGCCGCAGCAGACAGGCGCGAATCCGCATCGATTGACAGTAGCTGCGCCCCGGATTCCGGCAAGTTCCGGGCGAGATCGGTCTCGGTGATGACAACGGGTGCGGCGCTATCCTGAAGATACAGCGCAGTGCGATCCGCCGGGTAAGAAGGGTCCATCGGCACATAGGCACCGCCAGCTTTGAGAATACCCAGAGCTGCGATCACAAGCTGCGGCGAGCGTTTGACATGCAACCCGACCAAAGTGCCGGGACCAACCCCCATATCCTGCAGAACATGCGCAACCCGGTTGGCCGCACGGTTCAAGGCATCGTAGCTAAAGCTTTGATCTTCGAAAGCCAGCGCAGTGGCGTCGGGCGTCCGGGCGACTTGGGTTTCAAAGTGCTGGTGAATGCAGGTCGTGTGATCATAGTCCGTGTCGGTCGCATTCCATTCCGTCAGGATTTTCACCCGCTCGGCTTCAGACATCAGGGATAGATCGCGGATGGGTTTTCCAACCGTCTCTGGGGTATCCAACTGTGCCATGATGGCCTCAAGCCGGGCGGCGATCAGGGCCAGCGCCTCGGCGCTGATATGGCCACTGTCGGCACAGAGCTGAATCTGACCCTCTACAAGCGACAGGGTCAGGCTGGTGCCGGGGATCAGCTCTGCGTTTGTATCCGTCAAGCCAAGCTGCGGCATAGCAAAATGATCATCTCTGGACCGGGACAGACGCGCGGGCAGGTCAATGGAAAACCCGCCACGTGCCCGGGCCGCAGTGATGACCTGTGTCAGCCCGGCTTGAAGCTCTACCATGGTATTACCCGATGACACGGTGACTGGCACCCAGTCGCTGATATAGTCTGAGGCCGTTTCGGGCAGAGATAGAGCCAGATTCAGAGTATCACCTCCCCCTTGGCGCAGGAAAAGCGCGGCCAGCGCAGTGGCGGCTTTCTCGAATGTGGCGCTTCCATTTACGATATGTGTAATCACCGCGGATGCGGGCGCATTCCGCTCAATCAGTGGCAGATCGGAATGTTTCAGTGTTTCCAATGGTTTCCGCCAGTGAATATCTGCTTTGGCAGTGGGGGTGAGTGTGGCGGTAAGCTCGGCCCGGTCCGCGGCACTGAACAAGGGGAGCACATTGCAATCCGGGGCGATGTCTGCCGCCGTGATCCCTTCGCCAAAACAGTCTCTAAACTGGCTTAATCTGATGGCGTCCTGTCCGGTGGCGATGGTCAAGCTTTCCGCATCGCGGGCCAGAATTGTACCCGGTGCGGCCGGTTCCGATGATTGAACCTCGGCCTGGCCAACCAGATAGATCTGTTCTCCGGTGTCCAGCTTGGGACAGGTCAGCGGGTTCCAGTAGTCTCCATGATCAAGGGCACGTACCAGTGTGGCAATCTGTGTGGCCGGGGCGGTGAAATCAATCTGTGCTCCGGCCCCGGGGCGCGCGTCACGGGCAAAATAACTGCGCTGGCTCAGGTCCTGAAAGTGTGGGTTGGGAACGCCCGCCTCAAGCGCTGCGATGACATCGGGAAAACTGTCCATCGCAGCGCCATAGCATTTGGTGTTGAGCGTCAATGCCGTGTCGTTTACGCCGATATCCACATGACGCTGGGTGATAATGTCGCCTTTATCCACTTCGCATGTGATCAAGTGCCAGCTGATGCCGTGCCGAACTTCTCCATTCAAAAGCGCCCAGACCGGCGCGTTCAGCCCGGCATAGCGAGGCAAGGGACCATCATGGAAATTGACCGCCCCTTTGCGGGCCTGATCCAGAAGCGTCTGCGGCAGAAGATCAAGATTGGCGATACTGAGCAGCCAGTCAAACTCAGTATCAGCGACCCGGTCAGCGAGGTCCGCACCCGGCGCGTGAACCGTCAGCGACTGGCCTTCAGCCCAATTCCGCACATCCGGATTTCGGGTTACAACACCTCGAATATTGTGACCGGCCTCAAGCAGCATTGTTCCGCATTGCACAAGTAAGGATTCATGGCCGATCAACAGGGTTGAAAAGGGCATATGTTACTCTCCAGGAATAGGATCAGGCCGATGTTCTCGCCTATTATTGGGCAGGCAAGCGTACAGGCCAGCCTTTAAATCGTGCCAAGCTAAAGTCGTTAGAAAGAAAGGCGGTACGTCGCGTTTCCTGCGGGTAATCAGACAACGTAGCCAATGCAGAAAACCGCCGCTCAGATGAGCAAGGGTCGCCCCAACCGCATAAAGAGCACCGTGGTTTTTAGTGAAATAGTATAGACGCGAGTCGAACCAATACGTTGGCACTCGGCTCCAGGACTTCATGCCGGTCGATACCGAACCGATATGCATGACGCGACTGTCTCGCAAATAGTATGTCTGATACCCGGCTTTTGCAGCGCGGCGGCATAAATCTGTTTCTTCGAAATACAGAAAGAAGGTCTCGTCAAACAAACCAATTTCATCAAGGAGGCTTTGACGCATCATCAGACTTGCCCCAGCTAGCCAATCGACTGGGCGACTGTGATCGGGGATTGGAATTGGAACAACACGATGCGCCAGAATCCGGCTAACCGGCCCAAAGCGGATTGCGCTTTCAAATTCACTGGCGATCGACGGAAAGCGGAAACTGGTCAGATGCGGATCATCATCTTCGCCGTGAATATAGCTGCCGGCAAAACCAGTTTGTGGGTTGGTATCGAGATGATCACGCAGGATACGGATGGCCTCTTTTTCGGGAAAAGCGTCAGAGTTCAGCACATAAATGTAATCAGGTGCATGCCCATTGCTGAGCTTGGCGCGAATACCAACGTTGTTGCCTGCTCCATAACCACCATTGTGCTCGGATTGCAGTACTCTGACCCTGTTGTTTTTATTCCAACCTTGCGAGGCGGCATGTGCACACATCCGCTCAAATGACCCGTCTTGTGAATTATTGTCGACAAGGATGATTTCGCCTTCGACACCTTCCATTGCCTTGAGGGCTGCTTCGGCTGAGCGCAGGCTCATCTCGGCAGTCTTATAATTCAGAATAATGGTAAGGACGGCAGAACCGGACATTGTTATTCAGCCGCCTCCTGCCGGAGTTGTCGAAGAGGGGTAGAGAGTGCGGATTTGTCTGCGGCTTCCAGACTGCGCCGCATCCGAGCCGCGAGTACTCGTACATTGGGCTCCAACACCATGGAGTCATGATCTCCGGGGACTTCATGTATCTCAAGTTTAGGAGCCCATTCGGTCCAGTCATTATCAGGGCTCAGGTAGTCGCGATCGTCATTGACCAGACGGTCTGGCGCGACCTGCCATTTACCAACAAGTGGCGGGCGGAACAGAGTCAGCGGCCCATCCCAAGGTTTGAGCGGGTAATTGGCGATACTTTCCAAAAACGCAGCTTCAATGGCGGTATCGTGGAAATTTTGACCTGCTGTCGTGGTATCGTCTTCAAGGCGACGCTGTCGTTTCTCGACCTCCCAGGCGATACGGTTTTTTAGCCAAGTTATCGGGTAAGATAACCCCTTCTTCTTCAGCTCAAGCCACTGGATCACCGCTCGATCCCGCGTACTCAACGCCCGGGGGACCGGCAAAGGTGTATCCAGCATGATCAACGCCAGAACTTCCTCACCTGCTTCCGTTAACTGGCGGGCAATCTCGTAAGCGGTAATACCACCGCCGGAAAACCCGCCCAACATATAGGGGCCATGTGGCTGAACCTGACGCATTTCGGCGATATAATCACATGCCGCTTCGCACAGATCACGGTGGGGCTCCTCGTCGCCGTAAAGGCCGCGAGCCTGCAGTCCATAGAAGGGTCGGTCGGATCCGATCAGATGGGCCAGATGGCGCAAGTTGAGCACATTGCCAAACATGCCCGCCACCAAGAAGAAGGGTGTCTTCGATCCACCTTCGCCCGAATGCATCGGCACCAGATGCGTAAAGCGACGTGTAGGTGCGACTGGTGCATTTGCTGGGGTCACTTCCGCAGTGCCCTCGGTGGGGACACCACGTGCGGCGATCAATTCGGCACATTTGCGAATAGTAGGCGCCTCGAACAGCACTGAAATAGGGAAGTCCACATTGTAGGTTTTCCGAATCTGCGCAAAAAGCCGGACGGCGATCAGGGAATGCCCTCCAAGGTCGAAGAAACTGTCCTCGACCCCGATCTGATCAACCCCCAGCAGCTCCTGCCAGAACCCGGCCAATCGACGTTCAATATCATTGTCCGGCGCCACATATTCCCCGTCGAGGTCTGGGCGCTGGAATTTCTGCTCGCTGTCACCGGTGGACGCGCCCGTCTCTGCGGCCTGTTCAATCAGTCCGTTCAGGTCCAATGATGAGAGAATGACCTGCGATTGGTTCAACCTTAGTGCGCGGAAGAAGAGGTCAGCGCCTTCTGTCGAGGAAATACCTTGCGACAAGTTATGACGCAGGCGCTCTTCGGCAGGCGACAGAGGTTGTGCAAGTTCCACATCACCCGTACTCGCGGTGTTTGGTGCTTCACTATGGGCAAAGTCGGCAACGGATTCTATTCGCCGAATGGTGAAGCCTTCGACTTCGACACAGACACTGCCATCAGGCAGGGCAATTATGACATCGAAACTGGCCGTTTCGCCGTCAGCCTGATTGTCACCAGCGCTGCGCACCCAGCTCACGATTTGTGGCCCAAGCGGGTGGTGCACTTTCACCGAGCGATACGAAACGGGCACCCACAGATGGGTAGGTTGATAGCCTTCGATCAACTCCATCGCCCATCCCGTCGCCAAATCCATCAAGCCGGGGTGCAGATCATAGCCTGCGGTCAGATCGTCAGTTAGGCTTCCACGCAGGCTGAGATGGGCGATCCCTTCCTCGGCTCCAAGTGCTGTTTGGGTCAGAACCTGCCAGCGTGGGCCGAACTTCAAATGTGCTTCTTGTGCAGCTGTCAGGCGCGCATTTTCTTCGGCTTTGTACTGCGGAGCGCATCGGGCGATGATAG
Source organism: Ruegeria sp. SCSIO 43209 (assembly GCF_019904295.1). Classification (NCBI taxonomy): domain Bacteria; kingdom Pseudomonadati; phylum Pseudomonadota; class Alphaproteobacteria; order Rhodobacterales; family Roseobacteraceae; genus Ruegeria; species Ruegeria sp. SCSIO 43209. Next base: position 28,340 of record NZ_CP065364.1, on the reverse strand, counting down.
CAGCAATATCAAGAGGTTCTGGGTTTTCCAGCGGCAAGAGCGACAGGCTGGCCTGCGCGTTCATCTCAAAGCTCGATCCCCCTTCAGGTGCACTCTGTATCACCAGATCATAGCCCATATCGCTGCGTGGCAGGCGCAGTTGCACTTGTTGCCCGGCATCATCGTCAACAGCCAGCGGACGCAGAAAATAAAGGTCGCGAATTTCGAACGGGCCGGTTTCGCCTTGGGCGCGCAGGGCTTCGGAGGCAAGCTCCAGATAGCCTGTGCCCGGCACCAGCGCCTGACCCGCCTTGGTACGGTGATCATCAAGGAACCAGCGCTCCGCCACTTCATACTCTGCGGTAAAAACCCGATTTCCGGACCGGTCAAAAGTGGCGTTGTCCAACATGGGTTGGTCAATCGGTTCAACCGGCGCTTCTTCGGGCCCGATACGCGTTTCCATGGCGTCCGCGGCCATGCCCACATCGGACCAGATGCCCCAGTTTACAGCCAACACCTGTGTTTGATCTTCCGAGCGCGCGCGCGCATAGGCGTTGAGATACTCATTTGCGGCCACATAATCTATCTGCCCAATGGGCGCGGTTGCCGTCGAGGTCGAGGAAAACAAAACCAGCCAGTCAAGCGCCCCGTCAGGAAATACCTGATCAAGCACCTGTGTGCCGTGAATCTTGGGGGTAAAGATGTCTTCAATCTCCATCATGGACTTGGTCATAATGGGCGCGTCATCGATCAAGCCAGCGGCATGAATGACACCATGGATTTCTCCGAACTCTTGCGCGCTGCGCGCAATGATGCGCTGCATGTCTTCGACATTGCTGACGTCCCCAGCAATCGGCAGGACCTTCCCGCCAGCGGCTTCAAGTGTCTGGATGGCGCGGATGTTCCGGACGGTTCGGTCCTGCGGAGCATTCTGATGCAGTATTTGTTCCCAGCTGTCACGCGCAGGCAGAGGGCTACGGGCCATAAGAACGATGTTGGCTCCGGTTTTGCGGATCAGAGCTTCGGACAATGTGAGCCCAATACCTCCGAACCCACCGGTGATCAGATAAGTGCCCCCGTTGCGCAGAGGTAAATCTGCAATGTCAGGCTCAGGCAGAGGCTGCGACCGGTACCCCAGTACATAGCGTTTGCCGCCGCGAATGGCCGCCGTCAGCGTGGCAGGTTCTGCCAGCAGATCCTCAAGCACCTGACCCACCATGTCGCCGGGCAGCGCCGGGCGGCGGCGTTTGCCTTCGGCTTGAGGCAGATCGATATCGAGCAGGGCACATGTCAGGCCGGGAAACTCGCGCGGGATCACCCGCGTAGGACCTGTCAGCGTGGCTTTTTCCGGGTGCGGTAAATCTTCATCCCGAACCTGTAATGCGCCCGAGCTCAGCACATGCATGTGCAGCGGCATTGGTAGGTCTTCTTCGCCAATCGCCTGCGCCAGGAAAAAGAGACTGTAAAAGCCTTGCTCCAGATTGCGATGGAAGAAACTGCTGCCAGGGCGGAAACTTTCACGGTCTGTCAGGGACCAGCCATGCACGATACGTGTGGGCAGGCGGCTCTGATCCGACAAATCCCTGAGCAGCATGTCATAGCCTTCGCGCCCCCGCTCCGGGGCAAGACAGTAGTGATCTTCATGGATGCGCGCAAAACCGTCGCCAGGAACCACCGTGATGACGGCATGGCCAGCACCACGCAGGCGCTCAGCCAATTGACGACACAGCCCCGCTTCATCTTCAAAGACAAGCCAGCTTTCTGGTGGCACATCTTCCAGGCCCTGCGCCACGTCGATATCGCAAGCAGCATAGGTAGGGGTCCAGCTGACACGATACCCCCAGCCAGCGGGATCATCGCTGCGCATCAACCATTGAGTTTCAGCATCTGACTGGGCTTTGCCCGGCTCAATGAAATAAGGCGCGCGTTGGAAGGCGTAGCTGGGCAACACGACGCGATTGCGGCGCGCCTCGCCCCAATACTGGCCCCAGTCAAAATCTCCGCCCAACGCCCAGACCCGACCCAGCATCGCCAGGAAATATGCGTCATCAGCGATGTCATCCTTTGGATGGCGCAAGCTGCCGATAACTTGGTTGGCGTCAACCTTGTCATGCTGACCCGTTAACGAGGCCAGCGCTTTGCCCGGACCAACCTCGATGAAAATCCGTTCGGGGTTTTCTGCCAGTGTGGTGATGCAATCTGCGAAATGAACAGTGTTTCTGAGATGCCCAACCCAGTATTCTGGATCAGTTGCTTCCTCGGTTGTGATCCAGGTGCCGCTCCGGTTCGACGGAAAAGGAATTTGCGGAGCGTTCAGGGTGATACTGCGCAGGTAGTCCCCGAAATCCTGCAGGATCGGCTCTAACATGCGGGAATGGGCGGCGATGTCGATCTGGATACGCTGACAGTCGATGTCCTGCGCCTGCAATCGGTCTGCAAGCGCGTCAAGCGCGGCCTGAGGCCCGGTTGCAATACTCAAACCCGGAGCGTTCACCGCGCCCAAATCCAGATCATCCCCCAGCAGCGGGCGCAACTCATCTGCAGGCAGCGGTACGCTCAGCATGCCACCTGCGGGCACAGTATCAAAAAGCTGGCCGCGCAGATGTACAAGGCCGATGCAGTCTTCAAAGGACATGACACCGGCCACACAAGCAGCGGTGTTTTCCCCCATGGAATGACCGACAAGCGCGGCTGGTTCCACACCCCAACTGATCCAGAGCTGCGCCAGCGCATATTCCGTGATCATGATCAGCGGTAATTGCACCGACGGCGTGGTCAGGCGCGCGTCGGCCTCGGCTTCCTGTCCGGGTTCCGGCAGCCACAATGAACGGATGTCATAATCGATCTTGGGCTGCAAAATCTCCAATCCGCGATCCATCCAATCGGCAAAAACAGGCTCTGTTTCATAGAGATCGCGCGCCATGCCGGCATATTGTGCGCCGCCCCCGGGGAACATGAAGACATGATCGGGATTGTCGGAGATGACGGAATGCGTAAAGACCCGGCGAGGGTCGCCGCCTTCCAGAAGCGCCGCGGCTTCCTCGTGGCTTTCAGCAGCAATCACACGGCGTTTTTCAAATCCCTGGCGGCCTTCTTTGAGGGTCCATGCAATATCAGCCAGATCTTCATCCTGATGCCGACGCAAATGTGCGGCCAGTGCAGCTGAATTGCCCTCAAGCGCCTTTTTGCTGTGCGCAGAAATAGTTAACAACTGGAACGGCCAATCTGATGACTCAGATGCGGCCCGTGCGGGTGCTTCCTCCAGCACCACATGAGCATTGGTACCTCCAACACCCAGCGAGTTCACTCCGGCGCGTCGTGGCCCTTTGTGAGATGCCCATGGGGTCAACTGATCATTGACGCGAAACGGGCTGTCTTCGAAATCGATCGCCGGATTGGGTTTTTCATAGCCCAGGCTTGGTGGGATTTCCTGATGATACAGGGCCAAGGATGCCTTGATCAGACTCGCCACACCGGCGGCTGTATCCAGATGGCCAATATTGGTTTTCACCGATCCAAGCTTGCAAAAACCCGTCTCATCGGTGGTGTCAGAAAAGGCCTGTGTCAGCGCAGCCACCTCGATCGGGTCACCAAGATATGTACCAGTGCCGTGGCATTCCACATAGTCGAGCGTATCTGCCGTAACATCGGCCATGACATGGGCTTCCGATATGGCGGCGGCCTGTCCTTCGACGGAAGGAGCCAGATACCCGGCCTTGTCAGCACCATCATTGTTGATCGCCGTGCCCCTGATCACACCCCAGATGTGATCGCCATCGGCAATTGCATCTGACAAGCGGCGAAGGATAACGGCCCCCGCCCCCGATCCAAAAACCGTCCCCTGCGCCCGATGATCAAAGGCATGGCAATGACCATCCGGCGACAGGACCTCACCTTCTTTGTAGATATAGCCGCGATTTTGCGGCAGCTCGATGGTGACACCCCCGGCAATCGCCATATCACACTCACCGGTCAACAGCGCTTGCGTAGCATAATGTGTTGCCACCAGTGAGGTTGAACAGGCCGTTTGCACATTCACGCTGGGCCCCTTGAGATCAAGAATATGGCTCAGCCGCGTCGAGAGGAAATCCTTGTCATTGCCGGTATGACGCAACAGGAACATGCCCACGTCGTCCACAAGGTCAGCATTCGAGCAAATGTTGAAATAAAAATAGCTGCCCATACCACAACCGGCGAAGACCCCAATCGGACCTGAAAAGCTCTCGGGTGTATGGCCGGCATTTTCCAGAGCCTCCCAGGACACCTCAAGGAATTGGCGATGCTGCGGATCCATGATGGCAGCTTCCTTGGGGGAGAGGCCAAAAAACTCGGCATCAAAACCCTCAAACCCCTCCAGAGGGGCGGCAAAAGGCACATAATCCGGTCGGTTTAGCAAATGCGGAGCTTCACCCGCTGCGCGTAGATCGTCTTCGCTAAGATGGCGGATGGATTCAATGCCGTCCCGCAGGTTGTGCCAATACTCTTCAACCGAGGCCGCCCCAGGCAAATGCGCGGCCATGCCAACAATGGCAATATCGTTTTCCCGAACGGAACTACTCACTTAAATACACCTATGACTGAACCGCATTGATCTTATGCAGTGCGAACAATGTTGCCAAACAAATCTGGCATTTTAAACACTATACAAATTTTGTGAGGATTTTTATCCCAACAGAATGAGACACATTTTTCATAAGCTAAAGGAACTCTCCAGAAAATGCCTTGGTTTGCGCGACCATAAGACGCGTGAAATCTGTTTAACTCAACGATAGACTGTCTGCAAAATGGATACAGAAAGTCGCTTTGGGGCAGTTTTGTTGCGTTATTGTCTGATGTCAGACGCAGGTTAGCAACTGTATTTCTCAAGCGGTCTGAGCGGACCATTTTTGTCTAGATTTGACGAGAACGTAACGGGCGCAACTCTTCTCTATCTCTTGGCAGATGCTGCAGAATCTTTTTCAGTCCTCCGTGGCGTTGAAGTCTTGATCGACCGTTATCTGGCCTAGACGGTATGTTACCGATAATATTCCTGATCGAGTAATAGAAGAAACATTACAACACGAAACGACCACACAGTGCTCTGGGCTACCGCCCTCCGGTCTCAGCATCCATCATCCAGATGGACCAAACGCCAGTCGTGCACTAACAATCAAATTGGACCACTAAAGTGGGGCTGATCAGATCAAAACAGCTTCTTTGAAATCCAGACACTCAGCCAATATGCAAAGAAAGACTAAGTAACATGAGTACTAAGAAACTGCGAGTGCTGGTTATTGCTGAAGCCGCAAACCCTGAGTGGGTGAGTGTCCCCCTTGTTGGATGGTCGCTGTACAACGCACTACGAGAAGTTGCGGATGTTCACCTAGTGACGCAAATACGAAATCGCGAAGCAATAGCGCGGGCGGGGCTACAAGAAGGCACCGATTTCACCGCATTAGATTCCGAGGCACTAGCACGGCCCATGTGGAAAATCGCCAGTGTTTTGCGCATGGGAGAGGGAAAGGGATGGACCACCGAGGCGGCGATTAGTGCCATCGCTTATCCCTATTTCGAAAAACTCGTCTGGAGAAAGTTCGGCAGCCGCATTCGGGAAGGATACTATGACATTGTCCATCGTATTACACCCCTTTCACCAACCGCCCCAAGTTCTTTGGCAAAACGATGTTTAAGGGCAGGCGTCCCATTTGTGCTAGGGCCACTGAACGGGGGCGTGCCTTGGCCTGACGGATTTGATGCAGAGCGAAGACGAGAACGTGAGTGGCTATCTTATGTGCGAGGAGCCTATAAACTCCTGCCCGGAAGAACTGCAACATTGGCTTCGGCAAGTGCTATTTTGACGGGATCAAGATACACTGAAAGCGAGATCCCAAAACAATTTCAAACAAAGTGCATTTATATTCCTGAAAACGCTGTCGATATGACGCGCTTTAACCAAGTCGCTTCTCATTCTGGCAATTTACCTTTGCGCGCATGCTTCATTGGGCGCCTCGTACCGTACAAAGGCCCTGACATGTTAATAGAGGCCGCTGCCCCATTTCTTGCTGACGGACGAATGACACTAGATATCATCGGTGATGGCCCGATGATGCCTGATTTGATAGCGACCACTCAAAACCTTGGAGTTACAGGTTCAGTATTTTTTCATGGCTGGGTTGAACACAAGGATGTCCAAGAAACCGCGAGCAAATGCCAGTTATTAACTTTTCCAAGCATCCGCGAATTTGGCGGAGGTGTGGTATTGGAAGCAATGGCAATGGGACTTGTGCCAGTTATAGTAGACTATGCTGGACCGGGCGAACTGGTAATTTCTGGCACGGGCTACAAGGTCCAGATAGGATCTCGCGACGAGATAATCGAGCGGTTTCGAGATGAGTTGGAGAGCATTTTAAACAAATTGGATGAACTAGTGGAAGTATCAGACGTTATTAGAGAATACGTGAGAAACCACTTTACCTGGCAAGCCAAGGCACAACAGATAAGCGACGTGTACGATTGGGTTACCAAACGCTCAATCGAGAAACCCACCCCATTCCCCGTAAAATTACCCATTGTTGAGCAAAAGATGAAGAAACCTCACTTTTCTTCTTAAAGACTAATTCTCAAGTGTTGGACATCCTATCCAGTTATTCGGCTACTGGCAGAGAACCCTCTAAATGGTTAGGCAGGATCTTCCGAAAAGCACCTGTTTCATCTCCTTCCCAACTTTGGGTGACATAGTCGCGCGCGGCATAAAACGACACTCCAGCGTCGCAAAAAAGATCGTAGGTCGTACGGAATCTTTCGGTCTGGGAAATTTGATCAGAGGCCGCATCTAGATACCCGGAAAGCGGCACCCATTCGGACGGGCACGTGCTGTCGGATGGAAAAATCGGCAACACATCTGGCGGACTCTCCCAAAACACGTTGCTGTTGAACCCATGCTGATTGGGCACGTCTGATCGGTAACCATCATCGGGCGCATGGGCCATTTTCGTCCAGTTCAATCCGAGTAAATCCAGGACTTCGTGATCGTAGGTCATGCGAATGGCACCAGCGGCGAACACACCTATGGAAGGTGTGCCCGGAAGTGCGTTCAGCTTGTCTCCAAGCACACGTCCCGCGTCCGCGATCGCAAATTCTATGATCATATTGCCTTTTGTTTGCACAAAACGGGTTCCAGCCACCAAGGCAATCACGACGAATGGTACAATCAGCAAGGTTGAAATCTGCCACTGCGGCCGATCTGTGGGGACCCAGCTCGCCAACCCAGCCACAATGATGGGCAAAGCCAGCGGCAGAAAATACAGAAACTGCCGATGTGATCCGAAGTGGTCTCCGCCAAGTACGGTATAGACCATTACACCGCCTACGATCAGATAGACCGAAAGCCAGAAGGCCCCCCTTTGCGCCCAGCCCCCACGTGACAGCACCATCGCACCAGACAGACAGAAACTGACGAACAACAAGACATTCTGCGGTTCTTGTAAGTAAGACAACACATAGCGCGCGCCGAGTTCAGCTTGCGCCAGAAGATCAGTCGAGGTTTTGGCATAGAAGGTGTTGGGAACCGGATAACCAAAATAACTCAGCCGCCACGCTGTGGCGGCGGCAAAACTCCCCACGCCTGCCAATCCGATCACAAGCCCGGTCAACAGACCTGGCACAGCAAAAAGTAGCCAGCGCAATACGTAAAACCCCGCAAGCGCCATGGTCAGTGCGATCCCTTCAGGTCGCGTCACAGGCAACAGCGCGGCCAGCACCGCTACCCCCAAAACTAGATTACCGCGCGGCCCTGCCCTGTCGATCCGGCATAAGAGCCAAACCATCACTGCGATCACCATGACCCACAGCGTGACATCCATCAGCGACCAGATCATCCAGCCGAAAAACGCCGGGAAGGCCAGAAAGGCCGCCCCGGTCAGAAGCGCGGGGATCGGCCCACTTTCAGCTGTCAACTCCCGGGTGATCCGCATGGCGCTAAAGAGTGTAACCCAGGCAAACACGGCGCTAAGCGCTGCCAGGCCTATTTCAGGCGTGCTTGAGATCCAGAAGGCCACTGCGTTGATCAGAGTCCAGATAAGCGAGGTTGAGCCTTCGACCCGCTCGCCGCCGATATTGTAGACATAGCCATGCCCCGCCGCGAGGTTGCGACCATAAACCTGCGTGATGTTGGCATCGTCAATGCCAACCGTCGGCATCAGAACCCAATATGCCAGAGCGGCACCTAGCATGGTGATCAGAAGCGCCACCAGCGCCGTCAGTCCATGATCCGAACGTGAAGAATAGGCCATATGTCAATGCTCGAGCAAAAGTTCGATATCCTTTGAAATCTCTGCATCCGTCAGAATGCTCAAATCGGGATGGGTCGGGAAATTGATCAGCCGCTCGTAAATGGCACTGACCTGTGGCAGCGGTGCAAGCGGCGGGTACTGCCGGGCGATATCCACACCAAGCTTCAGGGTGGCAAGACGTGCATGATCAATCGGACGTGGCAACAATACGGGTATGCTGTTGGTGACCGGGGCTCCATCCGTTGGCAAAAGCGATGCGGCGCCCGCGTCCGTGAAGAGGGCGGCAATGCGGGTACGCTGTTCGAGATAACCGGGTTTCCACTTAGCGACGTTTGCAAGCCGCGCAATCAGAAACGCACATGAGATGTCAGAGATTTTGCCATTGTTTAGCCAGTATTCTGGCGCCTCTGGTATCCGGTCGTAGTTGATCAGCAGGCGCAGAAACTGGGCCGCCGAAGCTGGCGATAGCACCATCCCCCCTTCACCCAATCCATAGGGTTTCGTGTGGTGCAGGCTGAAAACCTGCCACGGCCAAGGCGGAATGTTGCGCGCCATCCCTGCAGCGTTGTCTATGATGAGCTGCTTGCCAGTTTGCTTGGCAAAAGCGATGAACCGGTCAAAATCTCGTACCAGACCAAAAGGGTTGGTAACGATAATGCCATCATAGCTGTCGGCCTCCAGCGTCAGGATATCGTCGAGGTCCATGACGCCCTGTTCGTCGCAATCGACGAAAGACATGTCCGAGAAATATCCTCGCCCGAGGTTCTTGAAGCTGAAGGCAGACCCAACCCACCTCAGTTTCGGCACTCCTGTGTCAGCCGCCAAGGCTCGTGCAGCCATCTCCAGCGCGATCCCAGCATTGGCACAAGGCGTCAGCGTCAGTTCAGGACCCAGCGACATATGCGTGGAGTAATCGGCGACCAACTGGTCATAAAGAGGTCCAAAGTTGGCCCATTGGTTCATGGCCGAACAGGTTTCCAACAAGCTGGCGACCAAAGGTATGTCTGGATTCTTCGCCTCAACGAATTTCACAGCTAAGTGTGTCGTGGTGAATTTTCGGGCTTTTTTTTCAGCCTTTTCCATCCCAATTCCCTTGAGGGTATTGCTATAATTTAGCCGCTCTTCAATTGTACGTGCATCTCGAGGAATCTGCTTCAAAGCCTTTCCAATAAGCGTTTCAAACTATCCGGTTCAACTTGAAATCCGTTGTCGACCGGGTCTCCGACAAGGAAAGCGTAAGACAAGCCCATCCTGTCAGTAAACTCTTTATATACCATCGAAAAACGATCTGGTGGCTGTATGATCAAAAAGGCACCACCATCGGCAACGGAAAAAAGCGCGTGGGCGATATGGCTGCCTTCGACACCAGCAACGACACGAGCCCCCATAGACAGTCGGGTAATTTCCTCCCCATCCATTTGGTCAGGGTCGATGATCACGAAGCCCTCGGCCTTCAGTTCTTGGGCAATTTCAGCCTCATTAATCAATTCACGACGCTCGCCACCGCGCCCACGCAGGATATAAACGCCCCGTCGGTCCGGAAGAGGTCCATCAGCACACACAAACCGACGCGCCCGCGCCCGCAGCTCCTGATACCTCGCTGCCCGGAATGCATTTTGTCCGACATCTGAGTAAACGGTCAGATTCCTGACACGGCCACGCATAACCACAGGCGGTGCAGCCATACCGAAGACCTTACGATATCCCTCTTCGTGCCAGCGGGGTAACGCGCATAAGGTGATTGGATGATCATTCGGCCCGGGCAACAACTCCATGGGCAGGTTGTCCCACATGAAATGACCGAAATGCTCACTTCCGACCCTGCAGGTCACAAGTTGTGCACTGTCCAACTCCTGCCATTCTCTCTGGGGCTTCCCAAACAATCTGTCGTTGCCCGCCCCATAGCGCCCCCGCAATGCACCCTTATAAAGATACGCGCCTGAAACCAGTACATCTGACATCTCGTAAGACAAGGTCGGCCCGTGGTCCATTGGCGCGCCCTTGATCAAAACCTGTTCGATATCCCAGCTGCGCCAAGGAGCAATCCTTTGCACTTTTTCCAGGTCTACTTCCGAATACACCGCAGGCTGGCTTGAGGAGCGCTCACCTGGGGCCAGTTCGTGAACACGATCTGCCCTACTCAGAAAGTCGCCCCCGCGCCCCCGTGCCAAGCGCGCGGCCATCCAACGCATTTTGATAGTGTCGATCACCACAAAAGAATCCTCTCTGGTTGGGAAGCCGGCACTTTACAACTGTACAGACAAGGCTTGGCAAGGTCATCAAACATACAGCGATCAGGCAAGGCTCAGTCTTTGAAAAAGTGGATCGCGAGCGGATGACGTTTTAATCAAGGATTTGATCTTTTCACTCTATGAGGAAAGAGCACGCGTGGTCCGCGTCTGGTGATACCAAATTGCGTTTCATCATAAATTTCGGAGCTTATGCCGTTATTTTTGCCTTCTGGCCAGAAGGTTTTCGAAAACAGATTTCCCTCTCGCTAATTCATCCCTATTCAAAAACGGGGGAGAACAGATGTTGCAAACCCAGAGCTGTGGTTATGGTTACGTGGTTGTTGTCGTGATATGCGGCTCTTCCATCCTTCATCGCTGAACAAATGTCGCCCGTACAAAACTCCGGCCAGGTTTCCAGAAGTGTGACATTCGGGCGGCGCAGCACGGGTTCGAGCGCTCGATTAGTGTTGTACATTCGTTGTTTCAAATCTTTGCTTTGAACCAGTGTACGGGCCATAAGTTCGCTGTCATCCATGCCACGTAGCGCCGCATCGCGTGCCAAAAAATATGATAGATAGTTTGAAATTTCTGGCGGATGTTCCAATACGAACACCCTGTCAGATTTATTCTCCAGTTCATCAACGGTAAAATGAAGAGCCTTTGCAAAAAGTTGTGGCTGATCATCCCCAGAAAGCCCGCCAATTGATGGAAACAACTTGGTCGTTGTTCCTTCATCCAAGCCGACGCCCTTACCCTCAACATGATAGGCCCAGCGACTCACTAAAAGCACCGCCTTCAAATCCGGCAATTCTTCCAAGCCTTTCTGAAGAGACGTATTTGCGGTTTCGCATTTCCTGTCTTCTAATTCTGGCTGAAAGCTCTCGTCCTTTCCAATCCCGAACACAGGTGCGCAGCCAAGCTGCCAAACAACCAATGTAGGCACGCCAGCCGATCTTGCGGCAGCCTCTATACCAGCCGACAAAGCAACAAGGTGGCTGTCTCCCCAAATCAATACTTCAGGGTCACCTTCTGGGCCGATGTGGCAAACTGTGCTGCCCGGAAAGGCGTAGCTCTCGGAAAGACGGCAGGTCGGTGTATCCCATCTGAAGTCCTGTGAAGCTTCAATGTGGGTACGTACATCGTGGGGGAAGCGTTCGACTATCCCATCCCCAAGATAGATCACCGCGCCACCGCCTAGGGTGATTATCGAGGCTCCGGCAGCGCCTCCCAAAAGCGCCTGAGGTTTCAGATTGCCAAAACGAACAGGTTTTTCAATGAACCGTAAGGACGCCCAAGCCAATATCACAGAGACGCCGATCAACATCACTCGTACCAGCAGGCTCAATTCCTCACCCGAATAGTATTGGGCCAGCACGATCACCGGCCAGTGCCAAAGGTAGAGGGAATAGGAAATCAACCCGATGAAGACGAGCACCGGATGGTTCAATGCCCAATTGACGGGATTGTCATGTTTACCGTTTCCGATGATCAGAACTGCGCCCAGAACCGGCGCAAGGGGCCAGATCCCCGGGAAACTCTCGTCCGACGGGATCAGCGTCACGGACCCAACAATCAGCAGTAAGCCGATCCAGCTGACAAGCGGATGTATGGACCATCGCCAGCCATAGCGATGCCCAAAGATCGCCAGACAAACACCAGCAAGAAGCTCCCAGGCCCGGAAGGGGAACAGATAGAAAGCCGCGGGCTGAGACAGGGAGGTGAAGCCAATACATGCCACCAATGACACCAGCCCAAGACTAATCAGGATAGCTGGCAGCCATTTTTGGGCACGTCGTAAAAGCAAAAGAAAAAGCGGCAATATGATGTAAAACTGCTCTTCGACCGCCAGTGACCACGTATGTAACAAAAGTTTCTCGTCCGCTGCGGTGTCGAAATATCCCGCAGACAGGTAGAAATAAACGTTGGACAAATAGACCGTAGAAGAGATCAACTCTTTGCCCAGCTCTTGAAACTCGAACGGCAGAAGGACAAACCAGCCGACCACAAGGCAACTGATCGCCATCGTGAAATAGGCTGGTGCCAGTCGCCGTATCCGGCGGAGAAAAAACTGGTCCCATCGGATTCCACCCGTCTGGGTGAGTTCCGACCAAAGCAACCCGCCAATCAGAAAACCGGAGATGACAAAGAAGATATCAACGCCAACAAACCCGCCACCCAGACCGGGGAGCGAAAAATGGAAAAACACAACCGGCAGGATCGCCAAGGCGCGCAAGCCATCGATTTCACGTCTGTAGTCAGATGATGAGACCGTCATCCTTTGTCCCTAGAAGTACTCAATAATCAAATTTACCGATACACCCAACCTTTCGACACAAGATAAACCCAAGCCGCGTTCGTCTGTTATCAGAGCTTTTCAGAACACGTCGGTGATTTCGTACAGTACGATCTGGTTCGGTTTCAGTTTAGGCGACGGCAAATCAGGGCTGCAAGCGTTGTTTTTAGGGTGTCCTTTTCTTGATCTCCTTCCATTTTTAAACTCTGCACAGTTCTGCCGTCGCAGACATCAGCGGGTGTTCGACTGGTGATGTTCTCACTGTGTCGATGAATTGCCTGCAGAAGTCCCTGAGACGACCATAACGAGCATTCGCAACACCGGATGCGCTTTGATATGCGGGCTGAAGTGATCAAATGTTCTCAACACAGAACAGTGTCTATTAGGCGCTTTGGATTTTGAACGACCGTCGCACAATTGCAGCAAGAGCGTCACGGGATCATTATTCTTGCTCCAGCGGCAAAAAAATGTCTCATCCTCTGCGGCCTTCAGCGTGGCCGCCGCTAAACATTTGGCCTAAAACCAAATCCGGCACTGGTTCTTTTGGGGTGTTTCGTAATACTAGCGGCGCAATTTGAGCGGTTATTTTGTATGCAGGCCAAAGATCTATACGACGACTATCTTGCACGAAGGCATTTCGGCTCGCTTGACGGGCTCAGGTGTCTTTGCATCGGCGCAGTACTGTGGCACCACAGCCCGCTCTTTGATCCGGGTCAGGAACCTTTACGCCTGTTGGATCGCGGCTTCCTTGGTGTGGACCTGTTCTTCGTGCTCAGTGGGTTCTTGATTACGACACTTCTACTGCGCGAAGAGGCCCGTAAGGGGCAATTTTCTATTGCGGGCTTCTACTGGCGTCGGGCGCTGCGGATCCTGCCGGTCTATTTCCTGATCGTGACAGCCTTATCGATCTATTACATCGCGTTGAAAGGCGAGACCCAATATGTGCCGTTGGTCAAGTTCTACTATTTTTTTATGGCCAATTTCCTGACCGAAGAAATCCCGCTTCTAGCACCAACCTGGTCACTTTCGGTCGAGGAACAATACTACCTGCTCTGGCCGCTGGTCCTGCTTTTGACCCTGCATATGCGCCATATCCGCAGCTGGCTTTTGGCGGCGGCCATCGTATTTTGTGCCTATGCCCAACAATGGGGGATGTGGCCAGGCCCGCTGCGTACCGAGAACGCGGTCTGGGCACTACCGGGGGGAGCTTATGAGGCCATCTTGTTGGGCTCATTTCTGGCTGTATTGTTGAATAATCGTCGTGGCTACATGGTACTGTCACGCGGCCTTGGTGGTCGATGGAGCGCGCTGATCTGGCTCGGTGTCTTGATAGTTGCTCTGGAATTTCTACCCGTAAACCTGACAGGTTGGCCACAGCTTGTTGTGCATCTGATCATGGCGCTCCTGCTGGGGTCTTTGGTCGTGCGGGAGGACAACGCATTGTCCCCTGTTCTGTCACTACCACCCGTCGCGCGGGTAGGTGCGATCAGTTACGGCGTCTACCTGTATCATCTGATCGGGTTGGATTTCACAACCCGCGGCCTGGCATTTCTGGGCGTCTCCGCGGGTGATCCAAGCTGGTCGCTTCTGGTCACTCTGGCTTATATTCCGATCTCCATCGCAATCGCTGAAATAAGCTTCAGAACCTATGAAAACTACTTCCTGTCATTCAAGCGCCGAAAGCCATTCCTCGGCCTGCTACAGAAGCCCTGATTTCTGTAGAAAAAGGGCGGTAGAGGAATGCTCAACCGCCCTGAGGATCTGAGTGGCCGGTTCAGCCAATCATATAGACCAATTCGGCTTCGTTATAGATTTCCGTCGGCAGGGTATCGGAATGCGGATCATGACCATCTGTCAAGGCCGCCCAAAGTGCAGCGCCATGGTCGTCCATATCACCCTCTTCACCAACATAGGACATATTCACGGAGCCCGAGCCCTCTGTCACCGACAGGGTGATCGTATCATTGGTGTAATCGACCACCAGATCGGCGTCATGGTTGCCTGCCAAACCATTGAAATACACGTCGGAGAACTCCCCGATTATCTCATCGACGGACAACAGCTCATATGTGCCGGCGGAAAGGCCAGAGAGGTCCAGATCAAGCGTACCCAGACCAAGGTTCGCGCCCGAAGCGACGTCCGGGTCGTCACCGAAGGCACCTGAGCGGAACTCCCCGATCCCGCCGATGTCGCCATCCTCGGCCGAGAAGGCCAACGTACCATCTTCGGCAAGGCGCAGCACGGCGGTGTCGCCTGTTTCTCCATCGAAACCGACCTTGGCATCGTTGCCTTCAACATGAAGGATCGCACCAGCCTCGACATCGTAATTGGCACCATCTGTGGCCAAAATCGCCTGACCATCCGTGACGGTGGTCTGGGCACTCCCGCTCATATCACCGGTATTGACGAAACGGCCGCCGTCGACATTGAGCACGAGTGTATCGTCGTCGCCATAGCCATTCATCCACAATTGGCCGACATTGGAGACCTGAATCGTGCCGCCATCTTCGCCGACCGTGGTGTCGCCAGTGACAGTCAGCTTGCCATTACCAACGGTCAGCGTACCGCCGTCGCCCAACTCGAGGTTCGCAATGACAGTTGTGCCACCGTAACTGACCCAATTGCCGCCCAGATCGACACTGTCGCCGGCAACGCTGCCAGGCAGGTCTTCGGTCGTCCAGTTGAGCCTGTTGTCCCAGCGGATACCATCCCCCAGATCGCTGGGCACGAACCGCACGGTTTCAGCGATGACGCGCTCCTCGACGGCCAAGCCAAAGCCGGTCTGGAAGAAGTCAATGATCAGGTCGGCGTCCACATAGTGATCAAGTTCGCCGTCGGCCTGAGCCCGCAGAAACGCCACCAGATCCGGAATATCTGCATTCGGATCGCCCAGAAGTTGCTGGGTGAAATTCTGAATCGTGGTCGCGTTAAGAATGTCCGTGTTGAGACCATCAATATTCTGGTCTGGTTGCTCTTCTCTTGAACCATCCCAGTTATATACGATGGTGTCGTCATAGAAAGGGTTCTGGGTGTGACCAACAGCATAGCCTGCCCATTCCTTATAAGCTATCTCTTCCGGATTGTCGGGGTTGGCCAAGTGCGCGATGATATTGTCTATCATCGTTGTATCCAGACCGTTGTTGTGTATCCCTATAGATGGCGCGCCAGTATGTTCTGCCACGTGATAGCCTGCCGAGGTCACGACGTTGTCTGCAAAAAGTGTATAATTGCCAATGTAGCCCGAACCGTTCCAATTGCCCCCGGCAAAGTTGCCTGCCGCGTTGCTGTTTGCGAGGACGTTGTCCTCGATGAAGCCGCCTGAGCGGATCATCATCGCATTGTTTGCCGCATTCATCACAATGTTGTCGCGGAATGTGACATCCAAGTTGTTGTAGTCAATGTAGACACCGTGACTGAACACACTCGGAGGTTGGCCACCAGAGGTCGACAAATTCGGGTCATAGTCTGGAGCAAACCCATTTTGATCAAACAGAGTATTCTGGATGAGCAGACCATCAGTATTGCTCATTAGAATTCCCGTCGCGCCCTCATAGCCAGTCCAAGACCCGCCCTCCAATGGTGACGTAAGATAAACATCTGTGACTGTTGAGTTATTCAGGGTAAATCCAACGGCACCGTCAACCAGCAGAGTATTGCTGTTGAAATCCACATTGTCGAACAACAGGTGAGATCCAGTTAGAGATTGGACCCCACCGGTCACCTCCAGATCGGAGAAGACAATATAGTCGCTTTGTTCGGCAATGATCGAGATGTTGTCATGAAGGGTTGGGCGGTCTCCGTCACCATAAGCGGTAATATGAATCGGATGCAGGGGGCTCTCACCTTGAGTGCCCCATTCGATGATGCTACCCAGCCCATCATACTCATATCCGCGCTCAAACAGGAGCCAGTGCGAGGACGGCTCGGAGCCGGAACCCGTGATCTGACGCCACAGCATCATCCCGGCCTGACTGTCCAGCGCCATACCTTCACTGCCGCCGTATTCAGGATTGTTGACAAG
Organism: Ruegeria sp. SCSIO 43209; assembly: GCF_019904295.1. Classification (NCBI taxonomy): domain Bacteria; kingdom Pseudomonadati; phylum Pseudomonadota; class Alphaproteobacteria; order Rhodobacterales; family Roseobacteraceae; genus Ruegeria; species Ruegeria sp. SCSIO 43209. The sequence goes on along the minus strand of NZ_CP065364.1, from coordinate 11,546 downwards.
CCATTGCGCCGTAATCTGGTCAGCACGCAGCCCCTCAATGGCGGCGATATCCGAGATGCTCAGCGCATCATTGCTGCCCGAAACATAGACCTCACGGTGATTGTCACCATGCTCGACAACGACATTCCCGTTCTCATCCTGCTCGAGCATGTAGAAGTCACCTTTTCCCCAGCCATCGCCCTGCGTGGTCGGCTGCACGTTCACAGTGCTACCATGCACTTCGGTGGCACCGCCTGCATAAGTGACTTCATAGGTAAAGTTTATCTGACCCGAAAACTCCTGCTCGTGGCTCATCACCAGCGCCAGTGTATTGTCCGGGTTCACGGTCAGGTTCCCGTGATCCGGGCCTTCCAGAATAGAAATACTTTCAACGGATTCGCTATTTTCCACCTGTAGCGTTGTCACTCGACCGCCAGCCACGGAAAAGGCCGAATCCACGTCTACGGGTGGGATTCCGCCACCATCCGAGTTGTCATCCTGATCACCTGGTGTCGGATCAACAGGTGTCGGATCAACATGATCATCCTCAACGGGATCTTCGTTCACCGGCGTCTCATCGACAGGCGTCTCGTCAACGGGTGTCTCATCGACAGGGGGCGGGGTTCCGTCGCCAGGGCTTGCCACATGATCCCCGGTCAGCAGGACGCGGTTACCACCAGTATCGGGGCCAGCCCACTCGAGCATCAGGGTCGCATCGCCATAGGCCTCGAAGTAGAGCGCCTCAAGGCTATGGGTGCCCGCCGACAGCTCGATCGTGGCGGTCTGTAGCTCAGTCGCATGCAGCCCGTCGTTGTCGATCAGGTCCTGACCATTGAGCCGCAGGCTGGAACCGTCATCCGATAGCAAATAGAACGTGTAACTTCCCGCCTGCTCAATATGCAAATCGGTCGTGGCACGCACGGCAAAGACGTCCTCACGGCCGCCCTCCCAGATCTGAGTGCTCCCATCGTAGTTCAGTGCATTGGTGAGCGTCGTTTCATCCGCTGCAGCAGAAAAATCAATCTGCGACAGTCTCGAAGGCCTGAAATCAAGCGCGAAGAAGGCCATGCGGAAGCCTTCCGAGTTGTCATCCTGATCACCTGGTGTCGGATCAACAGGTGTCGGATCAACAGGATCATCCTCAACGGGATCTTCGTTCACCGGCGTCTCATCGACAGGCGTCTCGTCAACGGGTGTCTCATCGACAGGGGGCGGGGTTCCGTCGCCAGGGCTTGCCACATGATCCCCGGTCAGCAGGACGCGGTTACCACCAGTATCGGGGCCAGCCCACTCGAGCATCAGGGTCGCATCGCCATAGGCCTCGAAGTAGAGCGCCTCAAGGCTATGGGTGCCCGCCGACAGCTCGATCGTGGCGGTCTGTAGCTCAGTCGCATGCAGCCCGTCGTTGTCGATCAGGTCCTGACCATTGAGCCGCAGGCTGGAACCGTCATCCGATAGCAAATAGAACGTGTAACTTCCCGCCTGCTCAATATGCAAATCGGTCGTGGCACGCACGGCAAAGACGTCCTCACGGCCGCCCTCCCAGATCTGAGTGCTCCCATCGTAGTTCAGTGCATTGGTGAGCGTCGTTTCATCCGCTGCAGCAGAAAATCAATCTGCGACAGTCTCGAAGGCCTGAATCAAGCGCGAAGAAGGCCATGCGGAAGCCTTCCGAGTTGTCATCCTGATCACCTGGTGTCGGATCAACAGGTTGTCGGATCAACAGGATCATCCTCAACGGGATCTTCGTTCACCGGCGTCTCATCGACAGGCGTCTCGTCAACGGGTGTCTCATCGACAGGGGCGGGGTTCCGTCGCCAGGGCTTGCCACATGATCCCCGGTCAGCAGGACGCGGTTACCACCAGTATCGGGGCCAGCCCACTCGAGCATCAGGGTCGCATCGCCATAGGCCTCGAAGTAGAGCGCCTCAAGGCTATGGGTGCCCGCCGACAGCTCGATCGTGGCGGTCTGTAGCTCAGTCGCATGCAGCCCGTCGTTGTCGATCAGGTCCTGACCATTGAGCCGCAGGCTGGAACCGTCATCCGATAGCAAATAGAACGTGTAACTTCCCGCCTGCTCAATATGCAAATCGGTCGTGGCACGCACGGCAAAGACGTCCTCACGGCCGCCCTCCCAGATCTGAGTGCTCCCATCGTAGTTCAGTGCATTGGTGAGCGTCGTTTCATCCGCTGCAGCAGAAAAATCAATCTGCGACAGTCTCGAAGGCCTGAAATCAAGCGCGAAGAAGGCCATGCGGAAGCCTTCCGAGTTGTCATCCTGATCACCTGGTGTCGGATCAACAGGTGTCGGATCAACAGGATCATCCTCAACGGGATCTTCGTTCACCGGCGTCTCATCGACAGGCGTCTCGTCAACGGGTGTCTCATCGACAGGGGGCGGGGTTCCGTCGCCAGGGCTTGCCACATGATCCCCGGTCAGCAGGACGCGGTTACCACCAGTATCGGGGCCAGCCCACTCGAGCATCAGGGTCGCATCGCCATAGGCCTCGAAGTAGAGCGCCTCAAGGCTATGGGTGCCCGCCGACAGCTCGATCGTGGCGGTCTGTAGCTCAGTCGCATGCAGCCCGTCGTTGTCGATCAGGTCCTGACCATTGAGCCGCAGGCTGGAACCGTCATCCGATAGCAAATAGAACGTGTAACTTCCCGCCTGCTCAATATGCAAATCGGTCGTGGCACGCACGGCAAAGACGTCCTCACGGCCGCCCTCCCAGATCTGAGTGCTCCCATCGTAGTTCAGTGCATTGGTGAGCGTCGTTTCATCCGCTGCAGCAGAAAAATCAATCTGCGACAAACTCTTGGGCATGAAATCAAGCGCGAAGAAGGCCATGCGGAAGCCTTCCAAGGCTGCCAGACGCGAAGACGAAGGATTTTGAGATGCAGGCATATAGGTGATCCAATGACTAGGTCAGAGTGAGTGGCACGATTCCTAGTTGCGTAAAGGCGTCACAATTAAAGAAGTGAGAACTGTGGGTTCTGAACTCATTACAATCCTATTGGCAACATGGTTTTTGTTTACAACCAGTTGGTCATTTTCGGGCCTTGTTTGTGTTTTTTTTGCGAAAGGCCCCGGAGGCGGCGCCCAACTTTGTGAGTGGTATTGAGATTCTCCCTAGCACGTCGGATTCAGACATTCTTTACTGACCAAGCGTTCTGGGCTTCGGTCGGCAGCATTCTGCTGATCAGCGGATATCTGCAGGCATTTAACAGCCGCCTAGGACGGGAGTCGGGGCTCGTTCGCCAAGTGGGTTTAGGCTCGGGTCCACCAAGGCGTGATGCCGGGCACGGAGCAGTGACTGGAAAGGCCATTGCGCCGGAAACTTGACGCCCGGTGAATTTACGGTCCAATTGAATCAAACCTGAAAGATCCCATGAAGTCTTACCCCGAAACGGAGTGAACTTGATCCCGGTCACGTATCAGAAATCTAAATGGATCACTCCTGCGGAACTGATCAAAAGGTAGCGGCCAGACCCAAAAGCCCTTCTGTGGACTTTGCTCCTCAGCCTACTTTAGGTCACAGGACAAGATTAACAAGCTGCACTCTCTACGTTACAAATACAAACGAAAATCAAAGGCTTAAAAAGTGACTTTAAAATTTAGGTGCTCTTTCGACCGTTTTCTTCTTGTCATAAATTGCTCACTCATTCTTTTGATCTCTCTGATCGCTGTATTCTCATTTTTCGTCGGGATATTTTATGACACAGACCACTTTGCTGACACGTTTTTCATACTTGGAGCGGCCTGGCGTATTTTAGAAGGGCTTCGGCCCGTTATTGACTTTGGCCACTTTTACGGCGGCTTCATATCCGAAACACTTAGCTGGACAATGTATGTGTTCGGGACTCATGCTTCAGTGTTTTACCTACATAGTATTTTCTTAGGTTGCGCACTCATCGCATGTGCATTTCTGTTTTCGAGAACTCATATGTCGCCACTTGGTTTCTCTGGCGTGGCATTAGTCATTCTCACTCTATTGCTGACACGATATCCACTGGAGTTTAATGACCAGGTTATCCGGGTAATCTCAACGCATTCCTTTTTTTATAATCGTTTTGCGCAAGCTGCGATGTTTGTTGTGACGTTGTTTGTATTCTTCAAAAACGATCGTAAACGCCGTGAGGTGTTTGGGGGCGGTGTTTCTGGCATGTTGGTGGGCGCTGTCTGCTTGACGAAATCCACGTTTGTGCTCGTTCTGCCCGGTCTTTTCATTGCGCTGTTGATCATGCGGCGTTGGTTTGCAGCAGGCGGTGCGCTAATTGGATTGGGGCTGTTTGTACTTGTGTTTGACCCCAACCTTCAGCGCTTCTTTGGCTCATTGGATTATGCCCTCGCTCATGTGGGCGAGAGCAACGGCATTATGGGGCTCATAAGGAAAAGTGTACAAATCCCACTTTACCAACCGGTTGCCCTTTGCGCGACTTTGTTTGCCGTTGCCCTTTGTGTCAAAGACGCAACAATACGAGTGCCAGTCGCATCAGCTATTATTCTTGCAGGGACAGTCGTCGGCATGACCGCAACCATGGGCGGCAATGGATCTCTCGGCCAGTTGGCCCTGCCTACTTTCATCGCTTTGTGCATTGGATGCGCGGAACTCGCCCGGAAACACTCTGCCGAACACGAACCCGTTATTCGATATATCTCGGTCATCCTCATCCTGGCTTTTGCCACGCCACATGTTGCGAATATGCTTGGCGCTGCGGCGGAGGGATATTCGCGAAAATCGGAACGCCTGATCGAACATGGACCCTATGCGCGGTATTTGAGTGTACCGGAGCAGCAAGGGGAATCGAGCGGTCCTACCCAATATGAAATGCTTGCGGACGGCATCACCGCTTTGCGCGCATTAGGTGAGCCATCTCAATGGGGTGTCGTTGCAGATTCTGGCATTACTTTTGAACACGCACTTCTGGCCAAGCCCGTTGCCGGTTACCCGCTGTGGCAACGGGCTAGCGCGCCGGAGCTCGGCCCAGATCGCGCGTTGAGCGACGATATCGACATTATTCTTCTTGCACGTGGCGAAGCATTCGGAGCCACCTCAATCCTCAGATCAAAAATGACAGATAAATTCACTGTGTGCACCATTTCTAATTATTGGGAGGTATATGCACACCAAAGGCTTGCGCTTACCAATTGCGCAAAAGGCTCTAATTAACTGGTACAAATTTTGCACGGTCATAGAGCAGGAAGCGCATGAAGCCGTACTCATCCTGTGTATAGCGAGGACGGTAAGTTCTCTCCATCAAGTTAAACTGCGTCACGTTTGCGGTAACCGGATCAAAACTTGAAACATCCAGGAAAGCCTCGACACTGAGGCCCGTCTCTTTAGCGTATTGCGCTTTAAGAGAAGCGAAATTCTTTTGCCTCTGCTCCAAATCAGGATCATCAAATTGCAGTCCTAAATGGGCAGTTATATCTTTGGCAGGGGAACCGGAATAGATATGGTTTTCTTCCAGATCTTTGACAGCAACACTACCGGTCATCAGCATTGAGCGTTTAGCAGCTTTAATGGGCCCCGTAATTGAATGTCCGACGAGCCAAACATCATCTTCCAATATAAGCGAACCAGATGAATTCCATCGACAACCTGCTAGCATATCGCCAAATTTCATATGGCTCCAAAGTTGCGAGTGCGCCCCAGCCCCCACGTTGTTCCCAATTCGCGTGAGACCACCCAAAGAGTCGATGATACAATAATGACCGAACCAGCAATTGTGGCCTATACTGGTTTCGATACCATGGATGATACCTCCATGGTGGATAGTTGTGTAATCCCCAATAGTTAGGTGCTCGACATCGATGTATAAATCACGGCCCAGGAAACAGCCAAATCCAATTGAGATGGTTTTGCAGCTCGGGCCGAAAGTGACATTCTCCCCAATTCGTGTCTGCTTACCAATATCGATCTGTGTCTCTGCGTTTTTCTGTGTATAGAGCATGATCTTTTTTGTTTCCCGCACCTGTAAGTTAACTGGCGTGGCAGCCTTAGAAATAGTTTTAGAACTTTGCTTTGCCAAACCCAAAGAGCCTTAAACAACTATAAATCACTGCAGCCGTTAGGCCAATGTTGAGAAACTGAGCAACCTCGGGCCTTAGAAACTGTGTCAATACAAAGATAAATCCAAGCGTAGCGACAAACCCAACACCATAGGCCAGAAGAAAACGGACCAAATCAGATCGGTGGCCTGCGGTACTTTCAAAGGACCAGCGTCGATTGGCCAAATAGCTTATGCCCAAACCAAATACGTAGCATATTGCAGCGGCCCAAACGGGCGGAACTGCGCCCCAGATCAAGACAACGAAAACACAATATACCACCAGATTTGAGCCTATTCCCACAAGACCGTATCGGTAAAGGCTCCTTGGGATCACAGTGTCACACATCCCGCGCACGAGACAGTGCAGTCTCTTCAAGATCCGTGGTCTCCTGGATCAAGATGCGAGGGCGCCCTTGCACCTCTCGGAAAACACGACCCAGATAAAACCCATGTATTCCCAGAGTGGCCAAGATCAGCCCTGATAAGAACCAGATTGACAAGATGGTACTGGTCCAACCCTGGACTGTGAAGCTTCCCGCCAGCCACATCATAAGCAAGACAAAGGAAATCAACGCAGACATTCCGCTTAGGGCACCGCCCAACAGCACACTCAGTTTCAGAGGGCGGTCAGAGAACCGGATCACAATCGCAACAGCTAGGCGCAAAAGCCGGAGAAAATTATAAGAACTGGAACCCTCATGGCGGGTACCCCGGTCGACTTGATGTTTTGTCGTTGGGTACCCTGTGAGGCTCACCATAATGGGCAAGAAAATCTCTTGCTCGGTAAACAGCAATAATGTGTTGACCATACGGCGGCTGTAGATACCGAAGTTGCCGATATTGTCGATCTTGACCCCGGCGAGCCACTTTACGAGCGCATAGAAAGAGTTTGATGCCATCCGCCGGAGCTTTGAGTCCGACCATGTGCCCCGATCCACAATAACGGCTTCCACATCATCTTGCTGCACAAGACGATAAAGCTCTGGGATAACACTGGGATCATCCTGCAAATCGCAGTCAATCACAACGATGAAATCACCGCGCGCAGCTTCCAGCCCCGCCCAGATCGCGAGGTGTTGTCCATGATTGCGCGCCAACCTGATACCTCGGATACGAGGATCTTTTGCAGACAGCTCTTCTATCACCGGCCAAGGTTGATCTGGGCCGCGATCATCAACGAGCACAAGTTCCCAATCAAGACATTCATCTTGGAAAGCCATCTCTACGCGCTTGGCAAGCTCTGTCAGCGTGCTACGGCATCCATATATTGGAGAGATGACACTGATCAACGTCGCCGACGCATCATGGGCTGTTTGAATGCTATTCGTCATGTATTTTCGAGCGCCCTATTCGCGACCTCAATCACCGTCTCTACGTCGCTTCCAAGGTCAAAGAACATCGGCAAACGAACCAAAGTGTCCGAAATCATATTGGTAACACGTAAGTCACCTGATGTACGGCCAAATTTCTGTCCCCCTGGCGAGCTGTGCAGTGGCACGTAGTGAAAAGGCGTGATCACGCCATTCTGCCTCATAAAATTGATGAACTCAGTCCGCGTGTTCAGCGAGTCCATCAAAAGATAAAACATATGCCCGTTGCCTTCGCAATTTAGAGGCGTATCGGGCAATCTGATCTGTCTTTGCGCCACCTGCGCCTCAAATGCCTCGAAATAAGTGTCAAAGACCGATAATCGCCGCGTTCGGATGGCGTCCTGCGTTTCTATTTGCGCGAGCAAAAAGGCCGCTATTAATTCTCCCGGCAGATAGGAAGACCCAACATCCACCCAAGTATATTTGTCGACAGCACCGCGAAAGAACTGCGACCGGTTGGTCCCCTTTTCTCGGATAATCTCGGCACGCTCCACCCAGTCTGGACGATTGATAACCAACGCACCTCCTTCGCCACTGATGACGTTCTTGGTCTCATGAAAACTGAAGGTGGCAGCGTCACCGAAAGTCCCTGCTTGCTGACCATTATAGGTTGACCCAAACGCTTGGGCAGCATCTTCAACCAAAAACAGATCATGAGCCTTTGCTAACGTAACGAGACGCTCTATGTCCGCCGGAAACCCAGCATAATGCACTGCAAAGATAGCCCGCGTCTTCTCTGTGATTGCCGCTTCAACTGCATCGGGGGCCATGCAGAGGGTCGACACATCAATATCTACAAAAACAGGCGTGGCACCGCGCAGGACAACCGCATTGGCTGTTGAGACAAAGGTGAAAGAGGGCATTATGACCTCATCTCCTGGCGCCAAATCACAAAGCATCGCCGCCATTTCAAGTGCAGCCGTGCAAGAATGTGTCAGTAGTACACTTGGCGCACCCAACTGCGCCTTGAGCAAATTGCAACAGCGCTCAGTGTATGTTCCGTCGCCAGCCAATTGCCCCCGTCGCACGGCATCCCGGACATATTTTATTTCATTTCCAACAAGACTCGGTTTGTTGAATGGGACATCTATTTCGTTCATCTTTATCTTCTAAAAATTGTTTTCAGATAGTAACTTTATTATAATACTACGCAAAGTGAATGTCTTTTGCATTGGCCTCTGTTTACCGTTGATAGCTCGTCCATCCAAACCTTGTTTTTCGTAGCTCATGGCTAGGCACTAAATTCCGGCAACATTGTATTGATGTGGAAATTTCGACGAAGCCATTCTCGGCATTGCTTAGGGCTGCCTTCTTATTGTCGACGAACACACTTCAGATACAAGGATCTCGATTGGAGCTAACTCCTTTTTTCGCATGCGAAAGCGAACGTTCTATCAGACTGTAAATAAGGGAAATTGTATGCTGAGCTGTGGAAACATAAGCACTTCGAGACCCTTTGGGCTGAAACGTCTCAAATGCTCCTCTAGTGTTGGTGCGCGCCACGCATTTTCTGAAAATGTGTTAGGCACGCCGTTTAGCGAGCCACTTACGCAGATCTTCCACCAGTCCAGCGTCCAGCCCCTGCCCTTGCAACACGATCCGCCCTCGTTTGGCTTCCAGGTAAACCCCTTTGGCAACTTCTTCACCGCGCGTTTTAGTTTGCGCAGAGCGCACGCCCTGCCCGTTTGACACTTTCGCCAGCGCGCGTTCCAGCGCGCGGCGTTCGGATATCGAGTCCACGGCCGGTGTCTTGCGCAAACTGTCAGTGAGGCGTTTTCCGAACTCTGGCGTTGTTTCGATGGTTTTGACCAGAGCGAGTCCGAGTTTCTCGGGGATGGCCGCCGGGAAGCGCAGATGTGTGCCCAGAGCGTTGTGCAGACGCATGAACGCAAGGATTTTGGACCGCTTAGACGCGCTGGCATGGGCAAAGAGTCCTTGGACGGCAGCTTCCCCTGAAGCATAGACGCCGATGCGTGCGGCCTCCGAGGCCACACGGGCGCGTTCGTAGAACGACAGGTTGGCGCGGATCTCGTTTTCTTCGACCATCGCGACATAAGCGGCATCGGCGCTCTCCGGAGCCCGGATCAGCGCCAGCACAGAGCCCTGCTTTAGAGCTTTTAGCGCTTCCAGCCGGCGCAGACCCGAGATCAGGCCATATCCGCCATCCGGCAGCGCCACGACTTCAATGGGTGTTTGCTGCCCACGCGCCGCCAGGCTGGCCTGAAGGGCCGCCATTTCATCAGGGTCCAACACGATCCGATCGCGCAGCAGATGATCCACCTTGATGTCATCCACTGGCAGAGACTGGATCAAGCGCCCCTCTTCGCGGGCAGCGCGCATTGCCTCAGCAACCTCTTCAAAAGCACCCTGCCCTGCGGCCTCGCGCGTCACATGGGCGATCGGCGCACGTCCGGGTGCGCCAAGGGCCGCTCCATGGGTCCTGATCTCCTGTGCCGGAGACACATTCTCAGGGTTGGCCGGTTCCAATCGTCTGCGTTTGGCCATGCTCTGTCTCCCTGTCTGGTTACTCAGCCGCCGATGTCGCCTGCGCCAGTTCATCACGGCGCCATGCTCCGATGAGAAGTTGCTTGAATGCGGCATAGGTCTCATCGAAGGTTGCCCGTCCGCGGGCATAGGTGTCGCGGTTAAAGTCGCGGTAATCAGCCTCATAGATACCATGCACCTGCTCGCCCGTCTGACCAATCAGAGCAGTGTAATCTTGCCGGAAGGGAGACAGGCGCCGCCCGAGATAGGCCTGCATGAGCCCTGCCATCTCGGCCTGTTGCGAGGCATCGTAACGGGTGATCACAGTCTGCACCGCATCCCACTCAAATCTTAGCTCGGCACGCCCAAGCGCCCGTGCGGCCATGTTTTCACCTTCTTCAATGGACTCAAAAGCAGAGTGCATCATGTCAAAAAACCGCCCCGTGCTGTCAAACTCCACGAAGGAGGCGCCGGTGGGCACGATCAGGATATCCGCTGCCGCCAGGCCGTTAATTGTCAGATAGCCAAGGGCGGGGGGCGTATCGAGCACGATGAGATCATACTGATCCAGCACGCCATCGGCTTCCAGCGCCTCGGTGAGAGCATCCCAAAGCTTCCAGCTGCGAGCGGCAAGACGCCAGACGGGTATTTGGAATTCGGACCAGTAGAGGTTCAACTGCGCACCGATCAGATCAATGTTGGGCCAATGGGTGGGGCGGATGAGATCCACCGAGCTGATGTCCAGTGCTTCTGTCAGTGTTTCATCAAGTGGCAAGGGAGCTTCGCCTCGGTCCAGCCGCCGCTGGTTTTCGCTGCGCAAATGCATCGCATAATGCCGCGCGATCAGTGGGAAGACCGTCTGCCATTCGTCTTCAACTTGTCCGTTAAGAATTGACGTCATCGACCCCTGGCTGTCGAGATCAATCACCAGCACCTTGTAGCCGTCGAGCGCGGCAGACATTGCGAGATGCGCTGCCGTTGAAGTCTTGCCAACCCCGCCTTTGAAATTGGCCACGGCCGCAATCTTGGCGGGCAGGCTCTCCGGACGATAAGGCAGATATTCTTTGGCCTTAGATCCTTCCGCACCAAAATGCGCCCGCAACCGCAAGACCTCATCAAAGGTAAACCACTTCGCGCCACCCTCTGTCTCAGAGCGCCCCTGTGGCAAGTCAGGATGAGTGCGCAACACACGACGGAAATGAGCGGGAGCTACGGGGATCAGATATTTGGTGATTTCCCACGTGGAGAACAGGCGCAAGTTCTTGGCCCCTGTTGCATCCAGCCCTCGGCTTGCAAGATCTGTGCGCCCCTTTAGACAGGCTTCCGCAATCTCTCTGAAGTCTTGAGTAGACACAGAATTTTGCAATGATGACAAAGCTGCATCGGGAGAGATGTTGAAATAGGGCGGGAGGTCTGCTCTGCTCATAAGCCTCTCCATGTATCACGTTTTTTCCAGAATATCAAAAATCATGGTACATGCAAGAAAACATATGCCCTTCCGACTCTTTCTAAGTAATTTCAGAGATTTGCCTTAATGTGAAAAGGTTTGGTGATTTGCTGGTTTGGTCCCTTAAGCTTGTTAATTTTTAGTTATTATATAGTTACGGAATATCTATGTCTTCGGTAACATATTGATATTGAATATATTTTAGGCACCTC
>NZ_CP065363.1 GCF_019904295.1 Ruegeria sp. SCSIO 43209 | reverse complement strand
AGTCCGCTTCCGCTACCCCGACGAGGAACGCCGCGCTGCGGCCGCCTCCCAGCCCAAGGGGTTTGAGGCGCCGCGCAACTACAACTACCGCGTCTCTGGGATCGGCGACTTCCGCCCCAGCCATATCTATGACGACGGGCGCTATACGTATTTCGTCTTCCCAGAAAATGGCCGCCAGCCCGCCCTCTTCAAGGCCGATGACCAGGGCCGTGAGCGCACGGTGAACTGGACGCAGGCAGGCAACACCGTCCGTGTGCTCGGGGTGAACACCTACTGGACGCTGCGCATCGGCGACGAGGCGATCTGTGCGATGCGCGACGAGAGCGCGATCTACGTGAGCAACTGACCATGGCGGATCAAACCCCTCCCGACCTGCAAGACCGCCTCGATCAATTCAGCCAACGCGGCAAATCCACGCGACGCGGCAACAGCCTCGGGGTCGGCGCGCTCGCCGCCGCCCTCGCCCTTGGCGGCGCCGGGGTCGCGTATTTCCTGGCGACCGGTCTGCAGGAGGGCGACAGCGCGCTCGAGACCTCTGATGTCGAGACTTTCCAGGACCGCCGGCCCGGCACCGGCGGGCGGCTGGAGTTTCCACCCGACGAAACAGAGCAGCGGGTCAATGACGCGCTGATCGCCGTCGAGGAGGCGCTCGATGTCCCCGCCGCCCCTGCCCCTGAACCGAGCGCCGAGGTGCTGGCCGAAATCGCCAAGCTCCGTGAGGCCCTCGCGGCCAGCCAGGCCGCCCGCAACTCGGAAATCCAGTCCGCCGTTGCGGACCTGCGCGACGCCTTCGACGAGCAGAAGGCCGCACTGGAAGCGACGCTCACCGCGAAGGAAACCGAGCTTGCTAACCTGCAGCGCCAGACCGAGACTCGCATCGAAGGGCTGCAGGCCATGCTCGATGCCGAACGGGCACAGCGCGAGGGGCTCGAGGCCGAACTCGACCGCGAGGGGCTGATCGCCGATCAGCGTCTTCTCGAAGAACGCCGCCGCCAGGAAGAGGAGCAGCGCCAGCGCGAGGCTGAGCGGGTCGCCGAGGAGCTATTGACCGCGCAGATCAAGTCTCCAGCGGTGGTCTATGCCGACGGTCCGCGCGGTGGCCAAAGTGGCGCGGCGGTGGTCGATCCTGCGGCCGCGGGCACCGGTGGACCGGTCCTCTCGGGTAATGAGCAGTTCTTGCAAAGCGCGCGACCGCTCGAGGTGCAGGAGGCCGCGCGTCTCACCCACCCCGAGCGCACGCTGACCCAAGGGTCCGTCATTCAGGCCGCGCTCCAGACCGCCATCAACAGCGATCTGCCGGGCTCCGTGGTCGCGGTCGTCTCCGAGCCGGTCCCGGCGTTTGCCGGGGACCGGATCCTGATCCCCCGGGGCTCCCGCCTTTTTGGCCAATACCGCTCCGGGATCGAGATGCACCAGAAGCGTATCCTGATCCTCTGGACCCGCGTCCTGACGCCGGACGGCACTTCGATGGAAATCGCCGCCGTCGGCGGCGACCAGCTCGGCCGCTCGGGCCTCACCGGTCTCGTCGACACCAGGTTCGCCGAGCGCTTCGGTGGGGCGGCGCTGATTTCTGTAATCGGGGCCGCACCCGCTGTCGCGGAAGAAAGCGCCAACAATGAAACCACCAGCATCGTCCTGGGCGATGTCGGCAGCGACCTGCAGGATGCGGTCGGGTCGGTCATCGCCGACCAGGTCTCGATCGGGCCGACGATTAATGTCGATCAGGGCGCCTCGGTGACCGTGCTCGTGGACAGGGATGTGGTGATTTACTGATGGATCAGGCATCGCCAGCCTCATATCTCGAGCGTTATCTCGATCCGTTCCGCGACCTGCTGAGACGCGACGACGTGGTGGAGATCGCGATCAACCCGGACGGCAAGGTCTGGATCGAGGTCGCGGGCGACGCCACCATGCGCCATGAGGGCCAGACCGTGGACCGGACCACCGCCCTGAACATGGCCCAGACCATCGTCGGCGACGCCAAGGCCCGCGTCTCTGAAAAGAACCCGCTCGTCTCCGGCAAGGTGGAATATGCGGGCCGCCCGCTTCGGGTCCAGGTCGCCGTACCGCCCGCCATCGATCGCGGTGCGTCGATCACCATCCGCCTCTTCGCCTCCGGCAGCGTCAGTGACTACGCCCCGGCTTATCTCTTTGGCAAGGCCGTCTCTCTCGACGCGCTCCGCGCCGAGAAGATGAAGAACATCGCCAGTCTTGCCGAAGAGAACCTCGAAGCAGCCCTACAGACCCTGGTCGAGGCACGGCTCAACGTCCTGATCAGTGGCGGCACCTCGACCGGCAAAACCACCTTCGCCCGCCACCTTCTGACGCATGTGAGCGAACACGAGCGGCTTATCACCATTGAGGACGCTTTTGAGCTTTTCCCCGGCCAGCCCAACACTGTCGCCCTCCTGGCAGACCGCGGTGCCGGTTCGCAACGCAGCGCCAACGCTCTCCTTCAAGCCTCCCTCCGTATGCGCCCCGACCGGATTATCGTCGGCGAGCTGCGCGGCGCAGAGGCCCTGACCTATCTCGAGGCCATCAACACCGGCCATGGTGGATCGGTCTCGACGATCCATGCCGAAACCGCAGAACTCGCCATCGACCGGTTGGCGATCATGGTGTTGCAGGCTGGAACACCGCTGACCTTCGCCGAGGTGCGCGAATACATCCGGAAATCCATCGATGTGATCGTGCAGCTGGGGCGGGCCGATGGGAAGCGGGGGATTACGGAGTTCTATTTGCCGGTGGGTGGATTGGTGCGCCAATCCTGACAGGCGCTTGCACTGCAAGAGATTTAACAGCCCCTAACTAAAACCAAACCATATCTTGGGATGATTCGAAATCTCACTTACCGAATGTATTGAGAAACTTGAATATCCAAGACCTGCGTACTTGCGGTGATGGGTGAACACTATGTCCGTCTCACCAGACCTAAGCTCTTTATGCAAAGAGAAAAATTTGGAACGGATGTTCCAATATCCAGACCATGATGTGATGCACCAGTTCAATACTGAACCAGAAGCCTTCAGCTTCGAATCCCCATCATGGCGACGGATCGCGAAGAAGCTTAGCAATATGCTGACGCAAGACTTGCACCACTTCGTCCTCAAACCAGACATTGCCCCGGAACCAACTTGCGTTGCGCGGGCTTGGGTGGGGCAGCAGGATCACCTCGGGCCAGCGCGCACGCCAGTCCCGCATCGCATTCCCAAGCGACAGCTTCATGGTTTCAGGCAGGTGCCATGCTTGCGCATAGCGTCCGATCACCACGGTGAGGCGCACATTAGTAAGAGCGTCGAGCAATGGCTGCCGCCAGCGGAGCGCGCATTCGGGGCGCGGAGGCAGGTCGCCCGATCGTCCGGTTCCGGGATAGCAAAACCCCATAGGCAGGATGGCAACCTTCGCAGGATCCCGAAAGGTGGCCGCGTCGAGGCCGAGCCAATGTCTCAGCCGCACCCCTGAAGCGTCATCGAATGGGCGCCTGGCCAGATGCGTCCGCCGCCCCGGTGCCTGGCCCGCGATCAGAATGCGTGCGCTGTCGCCGATCTGGACGAGTGGACGCGGCCCGAGGGGCAGGTCCGCGCATGCCGTGCAGGCGGCGACTTGCGTGCGCAGCCGCTCGATCTCGGCTGGGCCGCGATCAGGCGCCGAATCCGCCATGGACCAGTTCGATCTTGTTGCCCCAGGGGTCGCGCAGATAGGCGGCGAAGACGCCGGGCATCGGATAGGCGGCACGCACACCCGGAGCTCCCTCGTCGATTGCCCCGGCGTCGAGGCCCGCGGCATGGGCCCTTGCGACCGCCTCGCGATCCGGCGCTGCGAAGGCGACGTGAGCGCCGTTGCCCGCCGAGGCAGGTCCGCCATCGAAGGGGCGCAGCAGCAGAAAGGCGACGCGGTCGCGGCCGAAGGCGGCGAAGCCCTCTCCCTCGGCCAGACAGCGGATGCCGAGTTCATCCAGAACACGGCTGTAGAAGGCGCGCGCCGCAGGCACGTGGGGAACGCCGAGGCTGAGATGGTCGATGGTCGTCACAGGTTGTCTCCCTTGGGCATGTCGTCCGTCGAAGGGGTGTCGAGGCGGAATTTCAGGAATGTCGCGCCGGAGTGGTAATGCCGACCGGCAGACTGTGCTCCCATCCGGTGCAGCGCACCGAGGTTGCGGCGCGAGGGCGGTAGGAGGAAGGTGACGAAGGGAATGCGCGGATCGGCCCGCGCGAAGTCGAGCGCCGCCCGCGTGATCCGCTGGCCAAGCCCGAAATCCTGCGGCCGCAGCACGAGGCCGAAGTCCCATTCCGCGCCTTCCTTCTGGAACCCGCCCCAGCCGACATAGCGGCCATCGGCCAGAAAGGCCCAGTGGCCGAGACCGTCGCGCGCCCAGGCCGCCTCCTTGGCCGCCACGAAGGCCCGCGCCTCGGCCTCGCCCCAGGCGCCCGTCAGCAGCGGCATGTGTTCGCGCAGGCGCGGGTCGGACATGTGCGCCAGCAGTTCGGCCAGCGGCACCTCGGTCAGCCGCGCGAAGCGGAGGGCGGGGACGACGCCGGTCACGCTGTTTGCCGCAGCGCGATGCGGGGGTGCTCCATCAACCGGGACAGCGCGCTGTCTTTCCGGCGCAGGAAGTCGGCAAGCCTGTCGTCATGGTCGGGCGCGACTGCGGTCCGCACCGACGGCCGCTCGGCAAGTTCGCGACGCCAGGCCTGCATCCAGGTCAGACCATCTAAGACGCCGAAATCGCCGATCCGGTCGAAGGTGTCGAAGTAGCGGAATACCGGCGCGAAGACCGCATCGACCAGGCTGAAATGGTCGTCGGCGAACCAGGGGCCGGGGCCAAGCTGGCCCTCCATCACCCGGAACCGCGCGTGGAGCGCCGCAGCCTTCCGCTCGAGCGTCCCGGACTCGGGGGCGGTGTAGAAACCGGCGATGTCGTTCAGGCATTCCGAGCCGAAGCCGATCCAGGCGCGGTGCCGCGCGCGTTCGACTGGGTCGGCGGGGTGGAGCGGGTTGGGCTGCGTCTCCTCAAGGAATTCCAGGATCGCGGCGGATTCGAACAGCGCCGCCTGGCCGACCTTCAGGATCGGCGTCCGCCCGAGCGGCGACAGCGCGAGGAACCAGCCGGGCTTGTTCGCCAGATCGACGGTGATGCGATCATGCGGCACGCCCTTTTCGTCCAGCGCGATGGCGATGCGCTGGACGTAGGGGCAAAGTGCATGGCTGACGAGGGTGATGGCAGGTGACATGGTAAGCTCTCCTGGGAATGGTGCGGGCCGGCCGAAGGGGATTGGAACAGGGCAGCCCGCGCGCGTCATGCGCCGGACCGGGTCCGGACGGTGACGGTTCCTTTCATGTGGGGATGATGGGCGCAGAAGTAGGGATAGTCGCCGGGCGCGTCGAAGGTGATGCGTGCGCGGCCGTCGCGCTCGAGCGTGCCGGTGTCCCAGGCGCCGTCCTCGGCCGTGGCGGTGTGCGGGGCAAAGTCGGTGTTGGTCCAGGTGATGCTGTCCCCGACCAGCAGTTCGACCTGCGCGGGATCAAAGGCGAAGCGGGCAATGCCCACCTCGACCTCGTGCGTGCCGTCATGGGCCCGCGCAAGCCCCGGCAGCCCGGCCAGGGACAGGGCCGCGCCCAGCCCCCGGCCGAACCCGCGCCGGGTCAGGGGCGTCAGCCCGCGCACGTCAGCCCCGCGACCATGTTCTCCGCGTGCTGCTCGTGCGCCTTGAAGGTCACCAGCGCGTCCTCGAGCAGCGCCTTCAGCGGCGCCACCGTGACGGCGGGGATGAAGCTTTCGGCGACGGTCTTGTTGACGACCTGATGGTAGCCAAGCTCATTCTCCGCATAGGCGCAGTCGAAGGCGTTGCCGCTCAGCGCCATCAGTTCCGCGCGCTTGGCGGCGGCACCCTCGACGAGGGCCTGCGAAAGCGCGTTGTCCTGCGGCGTCACGTTCAGTTCGGCGATCAGCGCGCCGGCCGCCTCGTTCACCGCCGTGTGGTCGCGGATCATCGTCTGGGCGAAGTCGCGGACCGCCTCGTTCTCGGAAATCGCCAGCGCCAGATGCGCATAGCGGATGTCGAGCCCGCCTGCGGTATAGGCGGTGTGGGCGATCTCGAGGTCGTTCATCGGCTCGTCCGCCTGAGCGGCGAGGCCGGTCGTGGCGAGGGCGAGGCCGAGGGCAAGAGTCAGGGTCTTCATGGGAGTGTCTCCGGGTTGGTTGTTTCAACGCCACCGGTTTGCCCCAGGTGATCCGGCGTTTGAATGCCGGAAAGTCCGGAATTCATGCCGGATCGTCCGACACGCTGGACGCGCCTGAAATTGCTGATAAACTCTCCGCCATGTTGGACCTTCTCAGTGACATCCTCACCCGCCTTTCGCTTCGTGGCTCGCTCTACTTCCGGACGAGCTTCACCGAGCCCTGGGGCGTCCGCGTGCCCGCCTTCCGCGACGTGGCACGTTTCCACTTTGCCCATCGGGGCGAGGCGCTGGTGCGTGTCGCGGGGGTGCCGGTTCCTGTGCACCTCGCGCAGGGCGACCTGATCGTGATTCCCCACGGCGCGGCCCATGTCCTGTGCTGCCGTCACACCGGCCCCGACGAGGCCCTGCCGCTCGACGATGTGCTGTCCCGGTCCGGGTTTCCGGGTCATGGGACGCTGGTCTGGGGCGGCGACGAGAGCCCGCGCGACACGCAACTGATCTGCGGGCATTTCGCCCTGGCGGAGGGGTCGCGCCACATCCTGTTCGACCGCCTGCCCCCGTTCATCCACCTGCGCGGCTATGGCGAGGAGGCAGGACCCTGGCTTGAAGCCACGCTCAAGGTCATCGGGGCCGAGGCCGGCGGCGCACGTCTCGGCGGCGATCTGATCGCGCTGAAGATGTCCGAGGCGATCTTCGCGCAGGCGGTCCGCGCCCATATCGAGGCGGAGCACGAGGCCGACTGTGGCGTGGCCGGTTTTGCCGACCCCCATCTTGCAAGGGCACTGACCGCCTTTCACCGCGCGCCGACAGCAGACTGGACGGTCGCGAGCCTCGCCCGCGAGGCGGGGCTATCGCGGACGGGCTTTGCCGAGCGGTTCTCGGACCGACTCGGCGTGACGCCGATGGCCTATGTCACCTCCTGGCGGATGCAGATCGCGCGCGAGGCGCTCGCAGCGCGGGGGCTCTCGGTGGCCGAGGCGGCGGAGGTTTCGGGATATGCCTCGGAGTCCGCCTTCAGCCGGGTCTTCAAGAAGGAGATCGGCATATCGCCCGCCGCCTTCCGGCAATCCGGCGTGGCGCGTCACGAGGCAGCTTAGAGCCGCGTCCGAGTTCTCGGACGATCTGCAATACTATATGGACTATCTGAAATTCATCGTCCGCACCGGTACCCTTAGGTTGGAGGCCACGGCGGCGTCGCTCGTCGTTTCATCTCCAACCGAAAGGACCCTGCGCCATGCGCTTCGTCACCAAGACCATCCATGCCTGGCTCGACTACCCCGTCGCGCTCGCCCTCATCGCCCTGCCGTTCCTGCTCGGGCTCGGTGCCTCAAATCCGCTCGCCCTCACGATCTCGCCGATCGTGGGCGTCGCGGCCTTCCTGCTGACCGTGTTCACCGACCACCACCTCGGCGTGATCCGCGTGCTGCCCTACAAGCTGCACCTCGCCGTCGATCTGGCGGTCGGCGTCCTGTTCCTGATCCTGCCCTTCGCGCTCGGCTTTTCCGGGCTCGATGCCGCCTACTACTGGCTGAACGGTGCCGCCGTGGTCGCGGTCATCGGACTCTCGAAACCCGAAACCGCGATGGTCGCGGCCTGATCCCTCTGCATATCGAAAGGACCTATCCGATGGCTCGTATCACCCAGATTTCCGACGCCGCCGCCACCCCCGAGGCCGCCGCACTCTTCACCGCCATCAAGGGCAAGATCGGCATGGTGCCGAACCTCTACCGCGTCGCCGCGAACCAGCCCGCGGTGCTTGCCGGGCTTCTCGGACTCGGCGAAACGCTTGGACGCGGCAGCTTTGACGCCCGCACCCGCGAGGCGATCGCGCTGGCCGTTGCCGGCGCCAATGCCTGCGACTACTGCGCCTCGGCGCATTCCGCGATCTCGGCCGGCCTGCAAGTCGCGCCAGAGACGATCGATGCGCATCTTGCCGGGCGCTCCGAGGATCCGCGCACCGCGGCGATCTTGCGGCTCGCCGTGGCCATCGTGCAGGCGCGGGGCATGGTGGCGGATGGCGACCTTGCCGCGGCCCGCGACGCCGGACTGACACAGGCCGATATCGTCGAGACGGTCGGCAACGTGGTGGCGAACATCTTCACCAACTACCTCAACCACGTTGCCGGGACCGACATCGACTTCCCCGCCCGCAAGGCGCGCGCGGCTTGACGTACTTGGCCCGGCGGTCCGTCCGCCGGGCCATGGCCCTATATCCGTCGGCCGCCTCGTCATTGCCGTTCGCGCTACACATGCGCCGAGCATGATCGGCTGCATCGGTCGTGCAGATCGTCATCTTCTTCGAGTCACATCCCTTTGGCGCCCACGTCACGCCGAATGTAAGGAAGTTGACGACTTCAACGCTTAAGCCAGCGGCCCTTACCTGCGTCGCGGCGACTATGCCGCCTTGCCGGTTCCAAGAGGCGGCAGATCGTGTTTGTGGCTCATGATCTATTTCGGAGACTGTGAAACTGATGTGTGCCGGGACCCGCTCACCCCGCGCAGCACGACAGCTTTGCGACATCCTTGTCGAAGGTTTGAGCGGCGAGCTTCAATCCCTCGACCGTCGTGAGATAGGGGAAGATCGTCTCGCCGAGCGCCTTTGTCGTCATGCCGAACTTCAGCGCCATGGCGAGCGTCTGGACAGTGTCTGCCCCCTCCGGCGCCATGATCACGCCGCCGAGAAGTCGGTCGGTCGCCCGGTCCGCGACGAGCTTGATCAGGCCGCGCGTGTCGCGGGCGGCGAGCGCGCGGGGCACGTTGTCGAGGGTCAGCACGCTGGTCTTGACATCATGACCCGCCGCGCGCGCTTGGCGTTCGGTCAAACCGACGCCGGCGACCTGCGGATCGGTGAACACCACCCAGGGCATTGCGGCGTTGTCGTAGCGCTCCGCCCCGCCCAGAACGGCGTTGCGGGACGCGAGCTTGGCGCCATAGGCGGCCATGTAGACGAACTGGTCGCGGTCGGTGACGTCGCCCGCCGCAAAGATGCCGGGCTTCGTGGTCTGCATGTCGTCGCCAACCCGGATCGCACCGCGTGCGTCGGTCTCGACGCCCATCTCCGCGAGGCCCAGCCTCTCGGTGTTGGGTGCGCGTCCCGTCGTCGGGACGAGGCGGTCGGCCTTCAGGTCGCGCTCCGCGCCGTCCACCGTCACGGTCAGCACCGCACGGTCCCCGTCGCGCCGTGCGGCGTGATAGGTTGCGCCGTCAAGAACCGTGACACCCTCGGCGCGCAAGGCCTCGGTGAGCGCCTGCGCCACCTCCGGCTCGGTGCGCGGCAACAGGCGCGAGCGGCAGACAATGGTGACGCGGGTGCCCATCCGCGCCATCATCTGCGCCAGCTCCACGCCGATATAGCCGCCGCCGAGGAAGATCAGGCTTTCGGGCAACCGGTCCAGCTCCAGCAGCGACGTGCTGTCGAGCGTTGGTGCGTCCTGGACCCCAGGGATGTCGGGCACGGCTGGTCGGCCGCCCGTGGCAACGATCACCTTGGGAGCCGTGATCCTGCGCCCGCCGACCTCGACCCCGCCGGGGACGAGACGCGCCGGACCCTCGTCGAGATAGGTCACACCGTCGTAGCCCGGCAGTAGGTCGGCGTACTTCTTCTGGCGCAGCGTCGCGACCAGATCGTCCTTGGCCGCGGCCAGCGCAGCCCAGTCGGCGACCTGCGCCTCGCCGCGAAGGCCCGGGAACCGGGACGCCGCCTGCGCGCCGTGCACGGCCTCGGCCGCGCGGATCATCGTCTTGGAGGGCACGCAACCCACGTTGACGCAGGTGCCGCCGATGGTCCCATTCCCGATGAGCGCGACGCGCTTTCCTCCTTCCGCGGCGGTGATCGCGGCCGAGAAGCCGGCCGATCCGGCGCCGATCACGGCAAGGTCGAAATCGCCCTTGGGCGCGCAGCAATCGTCTTTCATCAGGTCATCCATCCGTTCGAGTGTTCAGTCGCCGCTGCCGCCGCCAGACGGCATAGACGGTGAGTGCGACGAAAAACGCGAGCGCGGGCAGCAGAACGTAGTCGAGCCAACCCAGCCAGGCCGACAGTCCCAAGGCGCCGAGAAGCACGACCAGGATCGGCCTGAAGCAACAGAGCGCCACGATGATGGTGCCGACGATCCCAGTCGCGATCAGCTTGCGGTCGGACTGCTCGGTCATCCCATCAGCCCGAGACGCGCGCCGGGTAGCCGGCATTGGCCGACGCGGTCGCGATGGCGTCGGCGCTGGTCGCGGCGGTGTTGAAGATCACCGTGGCGGTGCGGGCCTCGAAGTCGATCTCGACGGCGCGCACGCCATCGACGCCCTCCATCGCGCGCTTCACCGTCACGGGGCAGAGCGCGCAGGTCATGTTGTCGACCGCGAATGTAACGGTCTGCTCGGCGGCGACGGCCTGCGCGGCAGCAGGGATGGCCGTGATCGGCGCAACGGCGGTCAGGCCGAACAAGGCGAGTGCAAGGATCTTCTTCATGTGGATGTCCTTTCGGGGTCAGTAGAGAAGCGGGGCCCACCAGTCGATGGTGAGGGCTGCGAGAACGAGGATCAGGGAGGCCCAGAGCGCCGACTTGGTGATGCGCGCCGATGCTGGCCTTGCGCAGTAGGAACCGGGCTCGCAGACGGTCTGCTTGCGGAAATAGACCTGCCGGAATCCCGCCGCGATGAAGCCGAACGCGATCACGGCGAAGATCGGCTTGTAAGGCTCCAGAGCCGTCAGGTTGCCGATCCAGGCGCCCGAGATGCCGAGAGTCAGAAGCACCAGCGGCCCGATGCAGCAGGCCGAGGCGAGGAACGCGCCGAGCATCCCACCTGCCGCCAACCAACCCTTTCGGGCCGGGCGATACCCGTCCGCGCTGTCCGTTCTTTCGTCTGTCAGCGCCATGTCGCGCACCTCTCGTCTGTGATTGACGATGGGTGTAGGGTCTGTAGTAACTACAGGCTCAAGAGGAAACTTGCCCATGACCGATCACGAGCGCGAGAGCGGCTTTACACGCGGCGATCTTGCCCGGGCGGCTGGCTGCAACATCGAGACGATCCGCTATTACGAAAAGACCGGCCTGCTGCCTGACCCGCCCCGCACCGCCGCTGGCTACCGAATCTACTCCGTCGCGCACGCCACACGCCTGCGCTTCATCCTGCGTGCCCGCGAACTCGGGTTCTCGATGGAGGACATTCGCGGGCTGATGGGGCTCGAAGACGGCACGGCGCCGACCTGCGCCGAGGTCAAGGAACGGACGGAGCGGCACCTTGCGGACGTACGGGCGAAGATCGCAGACCTCAGACGTATAGAGAAAGTGCTCTCAGTGACGGCGGCTCGATGTTCGGGAGAGAGTGTACCGGACTGCCCGGTGCTTGACGCGATTTCGCAACCATAAATAGTACATGTGCGGTCACTGAGAAGATTGGCGGTCGAACGGCAGATCTGTTCCATTGGCGACGGAGCCTTCCTCACCCACCCAACAACTCCTCGATGAAATCCTCCCGCGCATCCAACACCGCCTCCCATTCCTTCGGCACTGCCGCTGCCCGCTCGAGCGTCTCGGGCTCAAGCTGCCCGCGCCCGGCCTCCATCGCCATCACGCTCATCGCGCGCGCCTCGCGGCGCTGCGAGCGATCCCGGACAGGCGTGCGCTCCGCAGGTTTTCGCGGCTCATTCTGACTGGCTTCATCCGCACTTTCACCGCCCCAAGGCCCCACGCCCTGCACACTCGGTGGATAAGGGAAGGGTTTGCCCTCCTGGCGGGCGAGCATGTACTTGAAGAAGGGATCGTCGTAATACTTGATCCGGCTCGCCTTGATCGGATGCTGGGGCGAGGCGAGGATGATCACTTCGTCGGGGTCCATTAGGCGTGCTTCGGTCTCGGAAAGCAGCGGCCGTTCTTCCAGACGCGCTGAGGTCGAGGTCGCGCCAAGGAAACCCTTGTTGCGACCATACATCCGGGTCACCGCCTCGCGGGTGGTGCTGCCGACCGCGGCGGAAACTTCTTTCACGGTGCGCTGGTCACGCGGGGTGATGTAGAGCTTCAGCCCTGCCCCGTTCTCGAGGCTTTCGCGGCCTTCGGGCCCGTAGATCCGGTCGAGCGAAGCCAGCGACTGCGCGATCATTGCGACGCGGCCGCCGTAACTTGCCAGCGAATGGATCGCCCGTTCGAGATAGGGCATCGCCCCCATCTGCTGGAACTCGTCGATCATCATCATGACTGGCCAAGGTTCGTCCGGACCCGGTTCGTTGAGCCGAATCGAGGCGATGAGATCGGCGAACATTAAGCGCAGAAGCGGCGCCAGCGTCGCGATATGATCCTCGGAGACCGCGATATAGAGCGACTGCGGAGTCTTGCGGAATGTCGAGAAATCGAAGTCGCTCGCCTCGGTGGCCGAGCGCACCGCCGGGTTGTCCCATTGCTTGAGACCGGCCGTCATCAGCGCCTGAATGTTCGAGGTCAACAGTCGCGACGAGGCAGAAGCGGCGTTGGTCCAGAGCTCGCGCAGGATGTCTTCCTCGGCCTCGTCAGCATAGGTCTTGTACTGGGCGTTCTTGTATTCGCCCCCGGCGACGATCTTGTTCACCTCGCCAAGGTTCGGCGCGCCACGCTGGATCGCGAGAAGACAGGCGGCGACAAAGATCGATTTGCCGGCCTCGGAAAAAGTGTCGAGGGTCTTGTTGTCCTTGTCGAGGAACAGGTCGGCCAGAATCGACACCTCGGTGAAGCGCTGCGCGAAGCTCGGCGCCTTGGCGATCCGCGCGAGCGGGTTGTAACGATGCGTGGCATTGGCCCAGTCGAAGGGGCTGAAACGATAAACCTCATCGCCGTTGAGCGCCCGGAGACGGGCGGTCTTCTCGAAGTTCTCGCCCTTCACATCGAGTACGACGACCGAACCCGCGAAGCTCAAGAGGTTCGGGATCACGAAACCCACGCCCTTGCCCGCGCGGGTCGGCGCCACCATCATCACATGGGGGATGGTGGTCGAGGAGATGAACTCCGCCTTGGACGTCGGGGAGCCGAGCTTGCCGCAGACGAAACCTTTGCCGGGTGCCTGCAGCATGTCGTTCTTCTTCAGCTCCGCCTTGGTCTGCCAATGGGCCGACCCGTAATCGTCGCGCTCCTTCTTCCAGGTCCAGGCCAGCGCCAAGGCGCCAAGCCCAATCGCCCCGAAGCCGACAGCGCCAAACCCCACCTTGAAGGCCTCTGGGTGCGCCGCGCGTGTGACTGTGCTCGCCTTCCAGAGCGCCAACATATCGAAGCTCTGGAACCCGGTTTTCAGGGCCAGGGTCAGGTAGAAGGCGGCGACGATGGTGCCGATGACGGCGCCGCAGATCACACCGAAAAGAAGCGCGGCCCAGAGGGGAAGTGTCTTGGTCATGGTGGTCATCCCTCTCAGAATTCCATCTCGTCATCGAGACCGCGGTCCCGACCGAGATCGCGCCCCATTTCCTGCGCCTCCTGCTGGCCGCGCAGTCGTGCCACCTCGGTCGCCTTGTCCTGCTGCAACCCGGCGGCGCGGTCGGTGAAGACCTGATCACCGGTCTCCTCAAACGTCATTTCGAGGAACTCCTGCGTGACGGTGATCTGGTCGAGCTTGCTCGGCAGGGCCGCGTCCAGCACCTCGTAGTTGCCACGCCGAAGTTCGGCCAAGCCCTCCTCACCTAGTTCCTTGAAGAGCTCGGATTGCAGGGTCCGCTCGACCGTCTCTTCCTGTTCCTCGGTAAGCTTGCCGTCCCGCAACATGTCGGCGAGGTCCTGCAGGTAGGGATTGGGCGTCCGGTCATCCTCGTCGATGAGGGGCAACGTCGCCTCCTCCTCATCGGCGAGGGTCCGGCCGATCTCGACGCCCAGTTCCTTGGCGCGTTCCATCAGGGCGTCCATCACGCCGTCGACCTTCTCGAGGGCGGCATCGAGCTGGTCGTCACTCGCGGTCTCCACGCTCAGACCGTCCTTGGCCAGCACCGCGTTCATGTCCCGCTCGACCCAGTCCTGCGCCATGCCGTAGTTCCGCGTGCCGCCCGCCGCGATCCGGGCCACCAGCTCCTCGCTGTCCATGCCCACCTCCTCGGCGCGCTCGAGCACGTCGCGCAGCCCTTCGTCATTGCCGGACTGCAGCGCGGCGATCAGCACCTCGCTGCCCGCCCCCGGCGGATAGGGTTCTTCGAGCTGCTTGCCGAAGCGCGCGCGCAGGTCCGGGTCCGGCACCATCTGCGAGAGGTCCGCGATGATCGGCGCGGCCTTGGCTTCAAAAGCGGCGCGCTCGGCCGGGTCCAACTCCTCGGCCTTGAGCCGCAGCGCCTCGATCGTGCGCTCGGAATAGTCGATCGCATCACCGACGGTCTTGATGTCCTTCATGTCTATCTCTCCTTCGGTGAAGTTCCACGGCGTACCGGAACCGAGCCCGTCCGCCATCCCGCGCACGGCGCGCGCCATGTGGCGCTGGTCCATCCGGTCCAGAAGGTCGGCGAGGTTCTTGTAGTCCTTGGCGAAGCCCACCACCTGCGCTTGCGCGATGGCGGATTCCTGGGCCGTCATGATGATCTCGCGCGGCAGCCTCGCCTCTTCCTTGGCGCGGTAGATCTCCTCGATACCTGCAGGCTTCTCGAAGATGCCGCGCTCGAGCCGGGTCGTGGCGTCGAGCATCACGCCATAGCCTTCCGCAATCTCGGCCTGCTTCTCGCGCATCAGCTGCGGCGACATCACGCCTTCGGCCCAACAGGAGAACCAGGTCCCCTTCTCGACGCCGCGATTGTTCAGGATGATATGCGCGTGCTTGTGCGCCCGGTCGTCATGGACCGCGAGCACATAGTCCCACTGATCGCCGTATTCACCGCTCTCGAAGAAATGCTCTGTCCAGTCCATGGCGATGTCGCGCACCTGGTCGACGGTCACATCGGTCGGGAAGGACAGAAGCATGTGCGAGGTGAAGCCGAGCTTGGTCGAGCCGCGCCAGGTCTCCGCCCAATCCTCGATGATGTCTTCTTTCTGCTCCTCAGAAAGCACCGCCGCATCGGTCAGGGCATTGGTCATCGTCGAGTAGGTATAGACCGCCTTGTCGTTGATGTAGGAAATCTGCGCCCCGAGCGAAGCACGCGTCTTGCAGCCTCCGGCCCGGATCCGTTTGAAGACCGCCGCCCGGCTCTGGCCCGACGCCGCCTTCAACGCGTTGCGCGCCGACATCGAGCCCACGCGCGCAAAACTGCGACCCTGCCGACGCCCCGCCAGCCGCGCGTCGATCCGCGCCGCCGCCTGACCCCGGATGCGCTCATCCTCCCAGAGCCGCCCCATGACCGAGGCGTAGAGGGCGAGCGGATCAGCCATTACGCACCAGCCTCAGACCGCCGCCTGTCACAGGCGAGCTGTCCTCCAGAACCGCGCTCTCCGCCCCCTGCCCTTCTTCCTTTTGCGGCCATTCCTGATAACGCAACGCTTGCGCCGCATCCTTCATCCGGCCCATCTCACGGCTCATCCGCTGCGCCAGATCGAGCAGTTCGATCAGCACCGCGCGGTCCGCCTCCGAGACCACTAACCGGCCGCGATGCACCACCTTGGCGAGCACCAATCCTGCGTCGCTCACGTCCTTCGCCTGACGCCATGCGGCGCAGAACTCCGCGACCAGATCACGCGGCACATCGAGGAAACCGCACCGCCCGCGCAGCACCGCATTGAGCGCCTGGGACCGGTTGGCAAAACCCCGTTCGCGCCACTCCGCATCGAAGGCGTCCAGCTCGGACTGGCTGGCCCGGAACGCCACCGTCTCGCTTGGATCGCGCACCGCGATCCCCTCGCCCGCCTCCTCTTTCGCGAGCCGGTTCACGTGGCGCGGAGAGATGCCGAACGCTGCCGCCAAGTCCTTCGCGCTTTCACCCGCCGCAAAGCGCCGCGCGACTTCGATGCGCTCTTCAAGCTTCAGGTTTTTGCGGGCTCGGCCCATCTTCAGACCCCTCGGACAAAATGTGCAAACATTGGCCATATCCTGCCAACGTCTTCCTTCTCTCCTTCGCTTATACTTCAATACATCACATTGCGCAATATTACGTTTTGCATGTTGTGTCTTTTTGCTGGCATTGGACGCCGTCAGGACCCCGCTGCGCAGCGCGACATGGAACGGGTCCCGCCCTCATCGATGCATGACAACCAGGTCGAAAGAGCTTCCGAAACTTGTGTTTAAGACGCACGCGATGGCAGGCAAACCGAACGCTCGAGCCGGTCACGGATCGGCGCCAAGAACACGAAAATGGC
Source organism: Ruegeria sp. SCSIO 43209 (assembly GCF_019904295.1). NCBI lineage: Bacteria > Pseudomonadati > Pseudomonadota > Alphaproteobacteria > Rhodobacterales > Roseobacteraceae > Ruegeria > Ruegeria sp. SCSIO 43209. The sequence goes on along the minus strand of NZ_CP065363.1, from coordinate 59,432 downwards.
CCGCGCGGGATGGCGCGGGTCGCACCCTCTGAGGGCGTCACGAAGCTTCTTAGAGACGGCGTCAGACCCCTGCGGATCCGAAGACCCGCAGGGGTGTCTGGGTCAGTGACCCAGTCCCTGAGAGCGCAGGTCGTCGTAGCGGCTGCGGGCGATCAGCGCCTCGGTCTCGAGGCTGTCGAGGGTCTCGGGATGGGCGTCTTCGTCGAAGGCGGCGAGGTAGGCATCGAAGGCCATTTCGGCTTGCAGTTCGGCGAGGTCGATGGATTGTTCGAGTGTCATGATGTGATCCTTTCCGTTGATCGTCGTTGGACGGATCGTGGAAAAGACCGGGGGCATGAGAGCGGGCAGCACCCGGCACGGGGCGGAATGAAATGGAGCACGCCGGGGGCAGGTTTGTTGTGAGCGATGCCCCGCAGCGCTCAAGGCGCCAGCCGCCCAGAAACCTGTCCCCGGCGTTGCCGACCGCTCGACCCCGGGCTAGCGATCTGAAAGGCCAACAGGTCGACGAAAAGGCGCGCAGCAGTGACACTGATGTGAGACGTTGCCCTCGGACACATGACGTTGATCTGCGGTTTTCACCCTCGCGGCACAGGGTGAGTTCGGCGCCCCTGCCAGCTTCGCCAAGACGACCCAGGCGCGGGTTGCTCGACTGATAGAAGGAGTGCGCTTGACCTCGCTCAGCGGACTGCCAGTTCTCCCTGCTGACATTCAGTCCCGCCTCGGGTTCGTGCGATCCACGCTGTCCCTCAACAGAAAGATCAGAGCCGCTACTGCGACCGATCCAGTCAGACTATCCGCCTCGGTGTCAGCGTCCGAAATATGCCACGTTCTTCGGACATCGGCTTTTTTGGCCCGCCCATCGGGCTCACCCAAGAACGAGAGATAGCCAGACCGCCGGAGCGGTCTGGCCCTTGGCTTAGGCGGCGTCTTTCGGCCCCCAGGGGATGACGGCCTGCAGGGACAGATCGTCCTGGTTGGCGGCCTTGCCGAGATTGGCGTTGAAGCCGTGGTCGCGGATGGTCAGCGTGTAGTAGTCCGCGCCGGTCTCCTTGTTCTGCTTCTTCCAGATGCCGCCGCACTCGACCAGCTTACCGCGCGGGGAACGGCCGAGGACGCGGTGCGTAGGGGCCATCGGGTTCGCGCTTGCGACGGGTTCGACCGTGATGTCGAGATCGAAGGTCAGGGTCGAGATGGAGCCGACGCCCTTGGCGGTTTCGATGTCGGCGCTGGTGAATTTGATGCAGTTCGTGGTCATTGCTCTTCTCCTTGTTTGCGTTGCAATGATGGTCACCTTGCAGCTGGCCAAGGCCCGGCCACACCGAAGGCGAAGCGCAGCGGAGAGGGGCAGGCGCCGGTCTTTTTGATCCGCGAGGAATGGCCCGCAGGGGCAGGGGAAAAAGATCGGCGACAACCTTTGTGGCCGGGACGACAGCTGCGACCAGCATGTCATGCAAAGCAACACATCGGGAGAAGTGTGGGGGCCGCGAAGGAAACTGGGTGAACAGCCGAGCGAGATGCACGGGCGCGCGCCTTACTTACCCTTTTGCCCCGATCCGAACCCGGACGAGACAGCGCTTTGCCTGACCGTGTCTCATGTGCTGCGACGGCTGGTTCCCGTGGCAACGCGAAGTGCGTTGTCTGGAGGAGCAGCAGGGAGACCGTCGAAGCCTCGATACCGTGCTCGGCTCACCCGGATTTCTAACGGACCCTCTACGGCACCCCGATAACTTGCGATCCGCGCATCACGACCATCAACGGCCTGATACCAGCCGCGGCCAATTCAATCTGGCGGTCGTCGAACACAGCTAGAGACCCATGATGACGGGGCGACATAGCATGTCCGACAAAGCGACGAACAACGCTGGCCGAGATGCGAAGTGCGAGATCACCGATGTTACGCGCCCGCCCCAGCGACCGTAACCGGAACGGCCGAGATGAAGCGTTGCCACGACCATGCGACGGTTGGTCGGGTTGGCTCCGGAGGAGACTGCACGGCCAGCAGCACGTCGCAGAGAGTGGCGGCGTTTCAGTTCGGGGAGGGCGGCTGCGTGCAGCCGGCCGAGTAGGGCGCGGTCCTGACCAAAGGGCAGGAGGGGCCAAGTTCATAAAAACAGGAATTCTGAGGCACAATTGTCATCCTCTGCCACAATGACCAGTCTGGCGGGAAGTATCGAGAGTTCTGGATGCAAGCGGCATCAGCGCTCGCCACTTTTCCAGTCGCGACAATGGGGGTTACTGTTATGCCCGTTCTAGGAACAGCTTTCGCTCTGCCGCAATTCAGAAACCAAATCGGGCATGTGTTCCGCAATCAAAGCGTATGTCAACTGTTCGCCACGCTTGCTGAGTTTCTCAATCCACTCGTCCGGCATGGCAGAAAAGTCAGTTGGATATCCATGTGCGTCGTCGCGTGATACGAGATCCGATGGCGGAAAGGCGAGGCGGGAGTCATCCTGCCCAAGAAAGGGCATGGCAAACCTTTTGATCTGCCCAGATGACTTTAAATCGAACAAGCGCTTCACGGCAGCATTCTGAGCCCTGTCAAAGATGCAAGTGAACGTACTTGTAAGCCGCGCCATGAAAAATTGGCTGGGCGGATCAAATCGCAAACCGTAGCCCGCTCGACAACATATGATCGTGTCCACACCAGAAACATTCAGGCTCACCGAGGAGTCCCGATCAGGCCAAAGCGGCGCCAGGCCCAAATTGTCGTAAGCCCCGCCGTCGGTCAGGGTGACGTGCTCCTCGCGTCGCGATCCGTCAGGTTTGTTGAAAGCGAGACGTTCATCAAGCGCCGGCAGAAAAAGCGGATATGCCGCGGAGGCTATGACAGCGTGCGCAAGAGTCGTCTGTGAACCGGCAAGTTCCCCGAGACGCCAAGATCCCGATTTCTCTCGCGAAAAATAGAACGCCGAACCTGTGCGCAAATCGGCAGCGTTGATAATCAGAAGTGGGCGCGTCGCGGGCAATTCCCGCAACTTAAGTCCGTGAAAGACATCTTCGTCCAAAACCCTACGTAGGATCGTCGTCCTGCTCGCGAAACGCGGCAGCGGTGCGCGTAACTTGTCGAAGCTCCAGCGTGTACGTGCGGTCGGTGGCAGTATCAGCGAAAGGAGGCGCGGTCCGGTCGCGATCGCCAAGATTGCGAGGTTGATCACCCCAAGAAGGGTAGCACAGTAGATCGCACGCAGGCCTTCGGTGGTCGTGAACACCTTGCGCAAGGCCGGACGCACCAAGCCGGAGGAAAGCAACGAACGCACTTTCGTCTCGAAGACCGGAAACGGTTCGTCATTAGCCGCATAAAGTGCGCCAATGACGCTTCCCCCTGATACGGTGGATATGACCCGAACTTCGTCAAGAATTCCGAGATCATGCAAGGCGCGCAGACAGCCTAGGTGGAAGGCGATGGCACGGGATCCACCGCCTGACAGCGAGAGGCCGATGACGGGCTTACTCATCGAACCGACCTTTCGGCTAGCGGAGAAGAAGCTTCGCTATGGCGCATAAACACGACAGCGAGTTCGGCCTCCCCAGCAATCAACATCAGGCCGGGCAAGGTATCCATGTCAAATATGGTGGCGAGCCAATTGATCTGGGACAGGTCGGTAACGCTCGGCATCACCCCGACCAGTGGCGGATGTGAATGCCACTCACCGACGTAGCGCAGCTGTCCCTGTGTCTCCGCCATAGATCGGTCGATCATCTGTTGGACGCCGTCGGTGCCGCGAACAAACCCAGTTGGCGATCCGATGCTGTCAGCAGGTGCTTTGGCGGCATCGGCAAGGTGTATTTTCCGGGCAGGAATGTCGACGACTCCGAGCAGGATACCTCCCGTCTCTTTCGGCAGGCATTCATGGCGCATGGCAGTGATGCGTGAGCGGAGTCCGGCATCGAGTGAGACCTGCCAGCCGTCAACATCGAAGCGACGCACATCCTCCGCTGGATAAGAGAAGCTCCTGACTTGACCCTCTGTACCAAGCGACCAGATCCGGATGATCCCTTTATCAGCGTCGGCGGCCCGTCCCAGACCTTCCGCAACCAGCCCACTTAGGGCCATGACACGCGACTCCGGGATCAAGTTTGTGATGGCACGGCAAGCGCCGGTATAGGCGAATGTCCGCACCGGGGTTTCTAAATGACCCGAGAGAGCCTCCTCCCGGACGACATGCCTCAGATACTGCGCTTCCAGATCGCGTAGCGTGACGCTGCGATCTATCGGTTCGGCCAGCAGAACGGCGGCATCCCCCGCCGGGCTAAAAAAGATGCTGAACCGCCGAGCCTTGGATTTATGGTCAGAGAGGAAGCGCTCTGCCAGCAAAGAAGCGGATGCATCCACGATAATGTCGGCGCCATCGAGCGCAGCATCAACGTCGTCATTTTGCTGCCCTTCAACCCCAACCTGGGCGGTTATTGCTGTAGCCACAGAGTCTTCATCGTCAAGAATGCTCGCCAACGCCCCAGCGAGCAATTCAGATTTGCGCCGAGCGACGTCGCCGCCGAAGCCAACATGACGGGCAAGGTTGTGTGGAAGCAGGACGTCATCGTCTATCACAGTCCAGCTAAAACGCCCCTCTCGGGCAAGACAAGGGGCGACATGGGCACCGATCGCGCCCCCTCCGACGATCACTGCCTTGCGTGCATCCGGGATGGTGCGGCCCGCAAGCCGGGTCGCAAGGTCTCGGTCAAAGGTTGCGTGGACTTCGACCGGCAGCACGGCCATCGCTATCAGCGCAGCTTCATCCACAGGTCCGGCGGTCAAAGCGGTAACGAAGCCGGCGGCTCCGCCCTGATCCTTGCTTTCGACCTTGTGAGCAATTCCGAGCGCGACCGCGATGTCACCAACCTTCTCAGCAGTGACGAAGGCCCGAAAATCTGTGCCCTGTTGTGTTCCGTCTGGTGAGGTAATCGGCATCTCGACGACCACTGCCAGGCAGGAATTGATCCGCGCCGCATTGGTGCGTGCGTCGTTCAACCATTCGGCGAGGCGCGTACGCAGATCGGCAAATAGATCGATCCCACGTGCTGTGAGCAAGTCGGCAAGGCTGCCAAGATTACCTGGCGCGAACGAAAGCCGCACCATCTGCGCCGGAGGCACTCGGTACGCTGCCACCGTCAACGGCAAAGCCAGTGTGCGCCCCTGCAGCTGGGAAAGCGGGATCACGCGCATCAGCGTGCCCGTGTCGTCAGGGACAGCGACGAGATCCTGTGTGTTGACGTTATCGATCAACGCACGGGACATGATGATGTTGTAGCCGGTCCCGAACATGAGCGGGTCGACCGGCTGCCGGGCGTCATGCAATGCGCCCTCGGCAGCCCGCCGAAACCAGGCAAGGATACGCTGGACAAGCTCGGCCGGTGTCCATGTGAGGCGCGCTTCCGCCCAACTTCGGTCATCGATACAGATCGCGCGGGGTGATCCTTCGGCAGTAAGGTTTTGGTGGGCAGTGTCGGGAAAATCGCTGCGCAACACGTAGACGAATGGCATTGAATCGCCGCCAGCGAAGCGAACGCCAATTCGTTCTGTGCGCCGGATTGGCACGACGCTCTGCTGCGGCCTGCCGGTCCTGAAGGTGAGTTCTACAAGCTCACCTGCTCCTCCCCTGCGTAGTGCGACGACGGCAGCGAGTTCGGCGGCATGCCGGTCGACAAACCGTGCAAACGATGCCGCTGCCGAAGAGGTGAGGTCATCGACCTCGATCACTTCGTCGAAGGATGCCTTGAGCCAGGCTTCGACGTCCATTAACCAGCCCTGGGCGACGCCGCCGCGGCGGTTCCAGCAACCATCGGCGCAGCAAGCGCAAGGGCGAAACCAAATGCCGTGATCTTGTATGCGAAGGGCTTAGGATCATTCTTCGACGGGTGCTCCATCGTCACGATGAATTCGCCGTCGTGCGCCACAGTGATCCGACGGTGATAGTTTGCAGCCTGCCGGTGCGGGGGCTGGACGTCGTCGTCGGCTTTCGACCCTTTGACGGGGATCGGCCAGGACGGAGAGATAATGTCGCTGCCGGGTTGGCGCTGATCCTCGAACAGCCACTTGACGTCGGGGTCAGGGACAGTCTCGTTCGAGCCACGCTCCGGCCCCAACGACTTGTAGGAGCAATGGTGCGGCAGCTTCATCAGATCCCAAGCGAGCCTGTCCTCATTGCCGTGCTTCCGGGTAACCTGGACGATCGCAGCCAGCGTCTCGTAATTGACGTCTGAGGCGAGAAGCAGCCTCGTCTTCTGGCCGCCCTCGACAAAAGTGGCCTGCATAACGATCGAGTCTTCGTTGCGATCGACGACAGTGTTTTCATCCTGTCGCCAGCCGAACGGGCAATGCACAAAAAACTCAACCTTCTCTGGCCCAGTCAGTGAGTACCCCGGCACGAGTTTGCCAGCATCCACAATCAGGTGCTTGCGGCTTTCAAAGTCGATCCCTTCCGCCTCCATCCAGGCCTTCAACCGTTCAGGGCGAGAGAACACTCGAATGCCCTTGCCCTGACGCAAACGGTACCGTGCCTCCGCACGGACCAACCGCGCATCATCCTTCAAGTTCTCTTCAAGGATTGCCGCTGCAGGTACCCAGAGTTCCCTAATCTTTACGCGACCCTTGCCTTGGTAGAGCGCAGCATGATCGAGCCAGAAGAAGTCACCGAACCCCTTGCAGTGATCGGTGTCAGTGTGCGTGATGCAAACCGCATCGAAGTAGTCGCGGCCCGCTTTTTCTAAGTCGCGCCGAAGTGCCGTCGGCAAGTCGCAACGCTGGTCATCCTCATCGTCGTCGCAACGCATTGCGGCGAAGTCGATCAGGATCTTGCGCCCATCGGCAAGGTCGAGGCGGGCGGTGTCGGCGTTGCCGAGCGGAAAGAAGTTCACCAGAGCCTGCATTTCACTGTCCTCATATTTTTGCCCGAGCAGATTGGGCAGTTCTTTGACCTCCAGCCCGGTGCTGGAGCCTAGCCTTTCGGCGGATAGGGATCATTCCCATAGGAATTTGCGTCTCGGATCTGGCCATTAGGCCGATGGATGACGACCTCGCCTCGCTCTCGGATCGCCGTGGTGCGTGCGGCTGCGGTCGCCTCTGCCTGAGTCGCATGCGTGGATCCGACCCGGGTAGCGCCCTCACGGCGTGCAGCCCAACCATCCCCGTGGGGGACCACATGAATACGCTTTGACATCGAATTCTCCTTATTTTCCTGACTCGCCTCGATTCGAAACTGTTGACCCCGGCCCTGCGGCATGATTCAAGTGTTTCACAGACTGGTATAGGTCAGAAGCCTCACCAAGTAAACAGTCTTCGCACCACTAATACCAGTTTGCGAAACACTAAGGAGGGCATATGAATATCAACGAACTCGCCCCACTAGTCTTAAGGCGACGGGGAAACATGGGGGTTAGGGCTGCCGCGAAGGAGATCGGGATCAGTCCGACCACACTCACGAGGATCGAGAAAGGGCATGTCCCAGACGTGGGCACGCTCAACAAACTTAGCGAATGGCTGGGGGAGGAGCCTTCGAAGTTCACCGGCGTTGGAGACCTTCAAATCGCATTCAAGAACAGGAAAGCCGTCCCGCAAGCGACCGCTCTCGCTCTGGCTGAACTCATCACGCAAGCCTCGCGACAATTCGAACAAGACGTCGAGGCTCGAGGACACTAAGTGGCATTCAGACGAGGGTTCAAATCTCAATGTGAGCGGCGATCGGTCGAGTTTCGAAAACAGTTCGGTCTGTCCGATCACGATGCGCTGTCTGCCGACCGTTTGGCGGAGGAGCTTCGAGTCACCGTTTGGTCCACCGATGACGTCGACGGGATATCGGAAAGCGCCAGGTCGGTTCTGAGCGACGAGACAGATCAATCGTGGTCCGCCCTGACGATGCGATTGGGCGCGGCCCATCTTGTCGTCCATAAACCGGTCTCCTCAAGAGGTCGCCGCAACAACGTGGTGATGCACGAACTGGCGCACATCATCTTGGGTCACGAACTTGCAAAAGCCTGCATCCTGGAGGACGGCTCTCTTGTTCCGGGTAATTTCGATCAAGACCAGGAAGACGAAGCCGACTGGTTGGCCGGAGCCTTGCTGCTGCCCCGGCCCGCCCTTCTGTCGATTCGTCGTCGGCGCATGTCAGATCGCGACGCTTGCGAGGAACATCTCGTCAGTCCGGAGATGCTGAAGTGGCGGTTTCGGATGACCGGTGTGGATTACCAGCTATCGCGCCGCCGCGTCTAACCCATTATAAATATTTAGTTAATGGTGAGCGTTGTTGTTCGCATTAGCGCTTCAGCTACGATTTTTTGGTTTGACGTATTCCATTTTTGCACACCTTAAGTTACTAAATTCAGCATACATCAAACCAGCTTGAGTTTACGAAGAGACCTGAAAGCAAACTATGAGTGTGCAAAGAGGACAAAAGCTCAACTCGTTGCAGCGCCTCCTTCCAGAAGGTTTGGTCGCCAGTTCGCGATGGTTGGACGAGGCAGGTTACTCGAGCGCACTGCGTAGCAAATACGTCGCGAACGGCTGGTTGGAGCAGCCCACACGAGGGATCTACAAGCGGCCCGGTTCCGAAACACGATGGCAACACCTTATCATCTCGCTGCAATCACTCATGCGAGTTCCGGTCATCGTCGGGGGCCTCAGCGCACTCGAACTTCAAGGCTACGGTCACTACGTAACCATGGGAAAGCGGAGAAAGGTTCACCTCTACACGGAAGCCCCCCTGTCCAAATGGCTCAACGAAATCGACCCCGAGATCGATTTCCAGACGCGAAATGCGAAAAAGCTGTTCAAGTCGGAGGCGATCTTCAAGGCGATCCAAGACCTCCCACCAATTTCGTCGACAGGCAATGTCGAGACATTGGACAACCCCGACGGTGGGTTGAGACTCCATGTCTGGGGTGACAGATCCTGGCCGATGGTGATCTCCCGTCCGGAGCGAGCCATTCTGGAATTTCTGGACGAGATCCCGACACACCAGTCCTTCGAGCACGCTGCGGAATTGTTCACCGGACTTTCAAACCTCAGTCCCAGGCAACTCCAGGCGTCTCTCGAAAACTGCGGCAGCGTGAAGGTGAACCGACTCTTTCTGTGGTTCGCCGAGCGGAACGATCACGCCTGGTTCAAACGACTCGATCTTGATGCAATCAACATCGGCAGTGGCAAGCGGGTGGTCGCAAAAGGAGGCAAGTTGGACGCTAAATACCAAATAACGGTGCCGGAGGGTCTTGATGGCAACTGATGAACGGTTCCGACAGCAAGTCGATCTTTTGATCCGGGTCCTCCCGTCAGTGGCTGAAGAAAACGTGTTCGCGCTGAAGGGCGGGACTGCGATAAACTTGTTCGTCCGAGACCTGCCGCGCCTGTCCGTCGATATCGACCTGACTTACCTACCCGTGAAAGCCCGGGAAGAATCCCTCGCCGACATAGACGCCGCGTTAGACCGATTATCGAAATCCATCTCGGAAGCCGTGCCTCAAACCAAGGTCGTTCCCAGTCGACTGCACAACGAAGGGATCGTCACCCGTCTGGTCGTCCGGACACCGGAAACTCAGATCAAGGTCGAAGTGACACCTGTAGCCCGCGGTTGCGTGTTCGAACCCAGAGTCATGCAGGTTGCGCCGTCGGTCGAAGACCAGTTCGGCTACGCAGAGACCCAAGTAGTTTCTTTTGACGATCTCTACGCGGGAAAGATCGTCGCCGCACTTGATCGCCAACACCCCCGCGACCTCTTCGACGTGCGGGATCTCCTGAGGAAGGAAGGAATCTCGACGTCATTGCGACAAGCGTTCTTGGCCTACATCGTGAGCCATAACCGGCCGGCTATCGAAGTTCTCGCTCCGACCCGAAAGGACATTCGCTCGGATTTCGAGGAGAACTTCTTAGGCATGACCACGGAGTTGGTCGAACTGGAAGAGCTGGTCGCAACCCGTGAAGAGATGATTGAAGCAATAGTTGCGCAGATGCCGGACGAGCACCGCGCCTTTCTCGTTGGTGTGGAAAGAGGCGAAATTGACTGGAATCTTTCCGGCCTCACGGACGCGGCCAACCTGCCCGCCGTTCGCTGGAAGCTCGCCAATCTCGACCGACTTGAAGCCGAAAGACGGCACAGACAGGCAGAGAAACTTGAGGGCATCTGGCGATGACCGACACCGTGTTTTGGTCATGGCAGAATGACCTGCCCGCAAGACTGAATCGGGATTTCATACGAGATGCTCTAGCCATCGCTGTCGACCGAGTCAGTGAAACTCTCGATGTCGAAGATGTCGAGCGGGTGGCCCTGGATCACGACACGAAAGCAACCGCCGGAATGGCAGACATCAGCCAGACGATCTTGGAAAAGATATCCAGAAGCGCCGTTATGGTCGCAGACGTCACGCCTATCGCTAAGTCTGCTGGCGGAAAAGCGCTACCGAATCCGAACGTCATGGTCGAGCTCGGCTACGCAATGAGCGCCATAGGGTTTGAAAGGATAATTGCCGTCTTGAATACGGCGAACGGTGACACCGTAGAGAACTTACCCTTCGATATCCGGCACCGCCGAATACTGACCTACACTTTAGCTGCGGAGGCGACAAAGGCGGAACGGAAAACGGTTCGGGAAGCCCTCATCAAGCAACTGGCCGAAGCCGTCCGGGTTAATATTGATCTGGTCCGCGACGCTAGGTCCGCCGCCGAGCCTATCCTGGGCGTCGAGAGCGACCCTCATTCGCCAGGCCTATGGAAAGCAGAATGGCCCGCGACGCACACCGACGGCTTCGGTGAAGTTGCTCGTGTAAGGCCTTTGGACTTATCGCGAGCTTGGCTCAGGATCATCCCTGCAGGTTTTCCCAACGGCCGTCCATCGATCACGGCGCTGGAGCAATTGCCAGACAGCGCGCGTCTCCGGGCTCCCACAGGGGCAGGAAGCGGCGGAAATTTCGGATCGTGCCCGTTCGGGTTCGTGACGTACTGGGTCGCGGGTCGGGAAGAGGATGGAACCTGTCGTTCACGAAACCTTGCGGCATACCTCGAAGAAAGCGGCGAAGTGTGGATGTCAGACGGTGTGGCGTTCACCGAGCACAAGGGCCAGAAACACATCTCTTATGGACATCTGTTCTCCAATTGGATCAGAGGATTGGCAAACGGGATGGCCTGCCTTGACGCATTGGGCGCGTCGAAGCGAAGACGGATCGTCATGGGCATCGATGGCATGTCGGACGCGGTCTGGCCGATGCAATCCGGCTACGTGCCCGCGAGATCCCGTAAGAGCGGTCTCTTGGTCGACGAAACGGAGCGCGACTGGCCAGATGAGCGGCGCATGCAACTTCTTCACAGGACGTGGAACTCACTGCGCGACGCATTCAGCATCGAGCCGATGACAAAGGAAGAGTTTGCCCACTATTTCGAGGTGCGACGGAGAAACTGAGCCTTGGAGAATTGCCAACTCGACCGGAGCGTCATCACGGATAACTGTTGGCCTCATCACACGTCCACAACCAAGCCCGCATCGTCTAGCTGCTCCCGATCGGGAAGATCGCGAAGGCTTTCTAACCCGAACGCGATTAGGAACTGCTCGGTCGTGACAAAGGTATAGGGTGCCCCTCGTCGAGGCAACCGTGGCCCGGTCCCGATCAAGTTCCGCGCATGCAGTCGCCCGATCAGGTCGCGGCTGATCTCCTTGCCGAAGATATCCTTCAGCCCGTCGCGCGTGATCGGCTGGTGGTAAGCGATGGCGGCCAGGACCGCGACGTCGAATTCACTCAAGTCCAGCAGCTGGTCCCCGACATCCGCTGCTGCGCGGATCGCGGGGGCGTAGATAGCACGCGTCCGGAATATCCAGCCGCCAGCGACCTGCGCAACTTCAAAAGCCCGCCCTTCCAGATCGGCGGCAAGGTCCTCGACCAAAAGGTCGACCGAGGCCACCTGCCCGACCACGCGGGCGAGTTCTTCACGCGGCACGGGGGAGGCAGAGGCGAAGAGCACCGCTTCGATCCGGCGCATCCATTCCCGCCAGCGCAGCTCCGGCGGCAGGTCAGTCAACTCGCGGTCAAGCTCGGCTTCAGGGCGATCCTTTGCCATCGCTACACCCCGTAAAGCCGAAAGGTGTCGCGCCCGGTCAGCTCGCACACTGCGCCGAGGTCAACCAGCCGGTCGCACAGCCGCCGCGCGGCGCGATCCGGCAGCGGCAGAGCCGAGGGAGCAACAGCATCGCGTTTCAGGAACATCTCAACTGCATCCCCCGCCCCCTTGGACCGCAGCTTGGGCGCGATCGCCTTCAGATGCGTCGCCCGACGCGCGAGGTCGGTGGCGAGGCGCACGGCCTCGACCGCCGATGAGATGAGCGCCCGATGACAGGCGAGACAAAGGTCATCGCCGCGCTTGCGCAGGTCGGCGCGTTTCAGGCCTGGGGCCAGCAGCGGCACGAGATGATCCCAACCGAGGGCTTGCGCGAAGGCCGCATCCGCGAGGATCAGTCCTGCTACGTCTGCGCGCGGCGCCTCGCGCAGCACCGCCTCCAGAACCATCGCGGCCCTGGTTACTGGCGCCCCTTTCCCCGCATCCAACCACGCGGCAATCTGGCTCGGCTCGAGGGTCGGCAAGGCTCGGCCTAGAGCCTTGATCGACACCGGCCGTTCCACAGCGCGCCGCCAGGCCAGGCAGATTTCGCCCGCCGGCCCGGGAAGATCGCCGGGGCGCAGGAGGTGTACTGCGTCGCGCAGCTCCCCTGCCCGCTCCGGGCGTCCCGAAAACGCCATACAAGCCTCGGCCGCACGCAGCGCGAGGCGATCCCGCAACAAGGCTTGGGGCACCTCCGCGCGTCCTAATACAACATGCAGGTGGTTCAGCACTGCGCCCGACAAAAACGCAACATCTTCAAGGGTTTCGGCGCGGGCCGAGGTGACCCAGCCGGGCATCCGGGGCAACATGTCGACGTCGCTCATATGATCCGGTCGGGCAAATGTCATGCCCGAAGCCTACATTGACGCGGCGCTTTCTTCCAGAAAATAGCACAATAACTGCCCCACATTGCGCGACCTTATTATGTCCAATAAATTTGCATTATCGGACATAAAAGAATATGCTCGGCGACATGTCAGAAAACACCGAGAAATCGACCTCAGTGCCGCCAAACGGGTCTTCGTCCAGCGAGGGCAATGAGAGAGATCGCCCTGACGGCGACGCATTGAGCCTTCCGTCCTTTGTGGTCGGCTCCGGCACCCTCGATCGCTTGGTCGACACCGCCCGCGACTATGCGCGCGCGGCGGCGTCTGACAACACGTTGAAGGCCTATACGAAGGATTGGGCGCATTTCGCACGCTGGTGTCGGATGAAGGGCGCGGAACCGCTGCCGCCGTCGCCGGAGATGATCGGGATCTATCTCGCGGATCTTGCGTCCGGGTCAGGCCCCTCCCCTACCCTTTCGGTCAGCACCATAGACCGCCGCCTGTCCGGTCTCGCCTGGAACTACGCGCAGCGGGGATTCACCCTTGATCGCAAGAACCGGCACATCGCCACGGTGCTGGCCGGGATCAAGCGCAAGCACGCACGTCCTCCGGTGCAGAAGGAAGCGATCCTGGCCGAGGACATCCTCGCGATGGTTGCCACCCTGCGCTATGATTTGCGCGGGCTACGGGATCGGGCGATCCTTCTGCTCGGCTATGCCGGAGGCCTGCGCCGCTCGGAAATCGTCAGCCTCGACGTCCACAAGGACGACACGCCGGAGTCCGGCGGATGGATTGAGATCATGGAGAAAGGCGCCCTCCTGACCCTCAACGCCAAAACCGGTTGGCGCGAAGTCGAGATCGGCCGCGGCTCCAAGGATCAGACCTGCCCCGTGCACGCGCTGGAGCAATGGCTGCACTTCGCGAAGATCGACTTCGGTCCGGTCTTCGTCGGCACCTCGCGCGATGGCAACCGCGCCACTGAAACGCGACTGAATGACAAGCATGTTGCGCGCCTGATCAAGCGGACGGTCCTGGACGCCGGCATCCGATCCGAGCTGCCCGAAAAGGAACGCCTGGCGCTGTTCTCCGGCCATTCGCTGCGCGCCGGTCTCGCCAGCTCCGCCGAAGTCGACGAGCGCTACGTTCAAAAACAGCTTGGTCATGCCTCGGCCGAGATGACCCGCCGCTACCAGCGCCGGCGCGACCGGTTCCGCGTGAACCTGACCAAGGCCGCCGGACTCTGATCCCCTGCCCCATCACGCCGCCTGCCCACTGAGCCTGCCATAGAAGCTGCGCTCGAGATGCAGCTCCCCTGCCCCGGCCTTCTCGACCATGCCGCGCAGATATCCGCCCGGCGAGGAAACTTCGCCCGCGCAATGCTTCTCGAAGACAAGCGCCAGCGCCGCTGTCGCCACCTGTTTGCCCAGCCGGTCTTGCGCCACGTTCCACGCATGCTCGGACACCCCGATCATCGGCCTGAGCTGCCCGGCAACCCGGTGCAGATCGCCCCAATCCTTCAGGAAGCCGCCCATATTACGCGCCCAGGACGCGAATTCGGGACAGGCCTGCATCACTGTGGGCAGATCCAGTGCCGCGCGCTTCTTGCGGACTTCAGCCACCCACTCTTCCAGCTCCCTGTCAACCTGATCTTCGGGCTGAGCATTGGGCACCACGGCCGCGACTTCCTCATTTTCTGAGGAATTACGAGTTACAGGATCAAGTTGGTTTGTAATTAGTATATGAGGGTCAGAAATGACCTCCCTGGGGTTCATTTCTTGAGTCTTCTCAGGCGTTTGTTCCTTGGTTTTAGGGGTGTTTTCCACAGGTTCGACGACCTCAGTTGCCTTGAAATAGGCAGCTTCGACGCGTTCCTGAAGCTCCTTGAACCATGTTAGCAGCCGCACAAGCTGTTCCGAGGCTTCATGACGGCGCGGCAGTCGATCCAGAAGCTCCTCAAAGAGCCCGGTGAACTGCGCCCAGGGCCCTCGCAGCGCGCTGCTGACGGCCGCCTCGATCCGCGCGCGGATCATGCGTCGTGCCACTGTGATCTGGCGCTTCAGGCGCTGGCAGAGCTCGCGCTCGGCCTGCAATTCGGCGTGCAGTTCCTCGAACTCCACGACACGCGCCGACAGTGGCGACAGATCGAACCCATAGGCCTCGACGATGCGCCCCTCGGCGTCTCTGCGACCCCAGCGCTTCCCGTTGGGGCTGTCCTGGAAGGAGATCACGCCGATTTCGGCCAGCCGCCGTGCATGGCGCTTGAGCGCCGACAGCGAGAACCCGGTCTGCTCCATCAGATAGGCGTTTGACGCCCAGACGATCGGACGCTGCCCTTCCTCCCAGTCCTGGGCCTGGGTGAAGGCTCCGAGCGTGTCGAGGAGCATCATGTCTCCGGCCTTGAGGCCAATGTATGCGCCCACGCGCTTCACAGCCACGAAGGCCCGCGTTTTGGGTACAGCTACTTGTTCACCGGCTTGGGCAAGCTGCTCTGCAATGCCAAGACCCGGTGTCGGCTTGCGCCAACCTGTATGTTTCATGCCTGTTTCTCACCTCCAGTTATGTGAAGGCAAAAGAAAGCCGTTCGCCAAAGTGGCGTTCTTGTTGACAGTGATTCGCGGGAGAGATATCTTCTAAGCGACCAAACTTTTCAGATTAGCTCTCAGGCCACGCTGCTTGGGGGCTTTTCTTTTGCCTAGATCATTGTTCTGACTGCTCCTCTTTCGTCGCGAGGAATTCGTTGTACAGCTGATCAAGCCGACCCGAGAGAAAGTCCCCGAACTCGGTTGAATCTTGTGCCGTAAGCGAAATGCTGAATGCCTTTCCGGAACGACCTATGACTCCCTTGATGCGGCCTTTGCCGGCAGTCCAGGTTCGTTTCTTGGGCATGGCACGCGTTTTTCGGCGCTTCGGCGCCCTGCCCGCTTCTGCCAGCTTGCTGTGCAGGAACTCAAAGCGAGCATCACTGTCGAGGTTCTGAAACCCGTCGAACTCCAAAGCTTCCTTGAGGATCTTGTCGTTCGATGGTTCCGAAGCCAACTTCTTGAAGTCTTCCCAGCGATCACGTCCAATCTGCTTGGCCGGCCCAATCTGTTCGATGACGTGCCGAGGGACGTTCTGCGCCACTGACAGCATCCGTGAAAGCAACGTCCCATCGATGGTAAGGGCGGACTGGATCACGTCCTTTGCTTGCCCCATATCCAAGAGGCTCTTCGCAAATAGGGCCTTCTCAATAAAAGAGAGATCTGCGCGCGCAGTGTTTTCCTGCCCTTGAGCAAGAATGTGAGCCACATCGTCCATTGGTTTTACAACTGCGCGAACCTTACGGCCGAGCGCCGATGCAACTCGCGCACGGCGATGCCCGAAGACGATCATATAGCGGCCATCCGCTTCCGGATGCGGTCTAAGCAATACCGGCGTGTCCTGGCGACCTGCTGCGATCGATGCTTTCAGTTCGTCGAAAGCAACATCGTCATCACTAAGCCGATCCGAAACGAATGACACATCGATCAATTGCGGATCGATCTCGACAATGGTTTCGCCTTCAAGGAGACGCTTCGAGTTCTCCGCAAGGCTATCAATCGAAACCTTCATCGATTTCGAAGCACCGCGCATTGCGTATCCGGAGCGACCGGAATCCTTGGGTTGCTCTGACGTGCCTGCCATAACACTCTTCAGGAGGTCTTTGCGTGCCATCAAGCCATCTCCTTTTCGTCAGAATCCAACCTACGCGCTGCACGCATTTCGACAGTTGCACGGCTGTCAAAACTGGCTCTCTGCACGGCTGTCAAAATCTTAGTCATTCACGCCCCCAAGCCTTGTGAATCAGTTCGGCGATTTCGTCATTCACGTCATTCAAAGATGTTACTGCGCGGTCGTAAGTAGTCCGCACGAACTGAGACCGTTCAACTTCGTAAAGCGTCTGCTTAGTAATCCCAGCGTCGGAGATCGCCGTAGACTTCAGCACAGGAGCCGACAGCATCTGATTTGGGAACATCGCCTGGAGGAACCCAACCATCTGCTTTTGGGGACCGTCCGTTGGTTCAAATCGCGTTACCAGGTAACGGAACCACTTCAGGCGCATGTTCGCGCCAGCGTCACGGATCGTCTTCATGATCCCGCCCAGCATCAGGAGAAACTGGCTCATCGACATGACGTCCAGCATCTGAGGATGAACCGTCACAATGACCGAGGAAGAAGCCGTGAGAGCAGTGAGAGTGAGGTAGCCGAGCTGAGGAGGGCAATCGATAACAACCACGTCATAGCGGTCATCAACCTCGCTAAGCGCCCTCGATATACGAGTGAAGAAGGTACGGCCCTCATGGGGTTCGCTGCTCGTCAAAGCAACCGGGGTATCGTATTCGTACTCTTGAAGCTCGAGACTTGCCGGAACGATATCTAGGTTGGGGAAGTTTGTTGGCTGGATCACCTCAGAGACCGGCTTGCGCTCGCTATCATACCGAAGTGTCTCGTAGAGCGAAGGCACGTCGTCGAGTTCAGGCTGAATGCCGTGCAAAGCTGTGAGCGAGGCTTGAGGGTCCAAGTCAATCGCAAGAACTCGATGCCCTTTCAACGCCAAGTGCTGCGCGAGGTGAGCGGCGGTAGTGGTCTTTCCCGAACCCCCTTTGAAGTTCACGACAGACACGACGTGCAGTTCTTCGCCAGGTTGCCGATAGGGGACATAACGGCGTTTTCCGGGGCGACCATGCTTGTCGAGATAAGCTCTCAGTTCCAGCATCTGCTCGGCCGAGTAGCTGCGCCTCCCGGACGACGATGTTTCAGGTTCAGGACCTTTGCCTTCGAGATGAAGCTTCTTAATGGTCGACTGGGTCACGCCGAGATAGTAGGCAACCTCTGCCAACGAAAACTGACGTAGACCTTTTTGTGCGTCCGGAGGATACTGTTCCTGCCGCAACATATTGAGGCGGTCGGAAATCAACTCTCCTTGCTCTAGAATGATCTCATCGAAGGGTTGATCCTTCGTATCAGCCTCAAATGACCGTTCTCGCATCTGACTGCCCTCTAAATATCGCTTTTTCAGCGATTTCGCTCTTTAAAGTGTCATCTACACGGAAAAATGAGTCTTAACAACGATTTTCACCCGATGGCTCGAACTCAACCGAGACACCTGCTGGCTTAGATGTTCCGACAAATTGTAGTGACCTCGGAAGATGGCCGCCCAATATATGGGAACTTTTGCGTCATCAGCAGATCAGAAGCTGACCTAAACTTCGCGATGCATCCGCCGCAATCATTTGTTTATATTAACTTTTCTATCTTTGCACGGCTGTCAAAATGCAATCAACTCGAGGCATCGACGCGCCCGTTTAAGCCGCGAACACCAAGATAGTGAAGCAGTATGTGTCAGCATGATCTTAGATCCGATCTGCAATCATTTACTTCGGCCAAGCGTATCGACCAGGGTACTCTAACACAAAGGCAAGTCGTACCAGTGGGAAGATAAACAGCGGGAATCGGCTGGGTAGCCCCAGCCGATTCTATGCTTCACGCAGCGTCTTTGGGGCCCCAGGGGATGACGGCCTGCAGGGACAGATCGTCCTGGTTGGCGGCCTTGCCGAGGTTCGCGTTGAAGCCGTGATCGCGGATGGTCAGCGTGTAGTAGTCAGCGCCCGTCTCCTTGTTCTGCTTCTTCCAGATGCCGCCGCATTCGACCAGCTTGCCACGCGGGGAGCGGCCAAGGACACGGTGCGTGGGGGCCATCGGGTTCGCGCTCGCGACGGGTTCAACCGTGATGTCGAGGTCGAAGGTCAGGGTCGAGATAGAGCCGACGCCCTTGGCGGTTTCGATGTCGGCGCTGGTGAATTTGATGCAGTTCGTGGTCATTGCTCTTCTCCTTGTTTGCGTTGCAATGATGGTCACCTTGCAGCTGGCCAAGGCCCGGGCACACCGAAGGCGAAGCGCAGCGGAGAGGGGCAGGCGCCGGTCTTTTTGGCTCGCGAGGAATGACCCGCAGGGTCAGGGGAAAAAAATCGGCGACAACCTTTGTGGACGGGACGACAGCTGCGACCAGCATGTCATGCAACTCAGACATCGGGAGAAGTGCGGTGGCCGCGAAGGAAATTGGGGGAACTGCAAACAGAGAGGCTGCGGGGGGCGCAATCCACTCCTAAACTCGCCTGAAATATAACATAGGCCAGACTTCAAAGTCGCGCGCTTGGGATGACCTGCCGCAATCAATGTCTTCGCTACAGCGTGCACGATGCTGACGAGCACTCGACGCGCTCGAGGCTAAGAACGAAGGGCAGCCTCGTTACGTGACACCGCCACCCTCCAATAGTCTGAAACGACAAACCGGCCGGTCGGATCGGTCATTCTATGCGACGGTACACACGGCCAGGGTAGCCCCACCCAGCCGACCAAGCATACCGGTAGGCCCCGGCATCCGTCGACGACTTGTCCTTCCAGTGCGCATGCTATACGTCATTGACACATATGCCGCCGAAATCTATATGGAACTTAACATGACGCGATTACAGACCGTGGTCGAACTGCCTGAATTCCAGAGGCGCGCCAAGGCAATCATGTCGGACCAAGAACGCGAGGCGGCGATCAACTTCATTGCCGCCAATCCGGAAGCCGGCATCTCTCTTGGTGGCGGTTTACGCAAAGTCCGCATCCCGAGAGAGGGGAGCGGCAAGAGTGGCGGCTTCAGGACGGTGTATGTCTTTGGCGGGATCCATATGCCGATCTTTCTGATCACGGTCTTCGCCAAGAATGAGAAAGCCAACCTGTCGAAGACCGAACAGGCTGCGGCGGTAGAGATGAGCAAGGCGCTTGTCGCGAAGTATGGAGACGCAACATGAGTGCATTCGAATCCATCTCCAAGGGACTGGAAGAGGCTCTGGCCTTCGCAGATGGCGATTTGGCAGGTGCGAAAGTGCATGAAGTTTCCGTGGTGGAGGTCAATGTCGCCGAAGTTCGGCAACGAACTGGCCTGTCCCAGGCAGAGTTCGCCAAGAGCATTGGCGTCGCGAAAGGTACGCTTCTAAACTGGGAACACGGGCGGCGGCAGCCGACAGGCCCGGCACAGGTCCTGTTGGCACTGATCGCCAAGAAGCCCTCTGTGGTGCAGGATCTTCTGCGCGGCGCATAAACCGGGGCCTAAGCCCCGATCCTCTTGATGCGGATGCCGAGCTTGCGGGCCTTGTCGACGATGTTCTCCGTGATACCCGAGCCGGGGGTGGCAATCAGACCCTGCGGCATGGTCTCGAGCATCTTGTCGTTGCGCTTGAAGGGGGCGGCCTTGCCGTGGCACTTCCAGTCGGGTTTGAAGACCACCTGGGTGACACCGCGCGTATCTGCCCAGCGGGCCGCGATCATCTCGGCGCCTTTGGGCGTGCCGCCGTGCAAGAGCACCATGTCGGGGTATTTCGCAAGGGTGGCGTCGAGGACGGACCAGATCAGATCGTAGGCCTGATAGTCCCCGCCAGAGAAGGCGATCCGCGTCCCTTCGGGGCAGTGCACTTCGGTCTCCTTGCGGCGCTTGGCCGAGAGCCAGGCCCGGCTGTCCACCACGGCGGAGGTGAGACCGCGATGCGAAACCTTGGATCCAGTGCGGGGGAGCCAGGGCGAACCCGTGGCGGCCGCAAAGTGATCCACGGCCAGATCGCGCATCTGCTCGAAAGCGTCGCGATGGTCCCAGAGCTTCAGACCGATCATCTGGAGGCGTTCGAGCTCGACCGAGGAGACTTCGGAGCCGTCCTGTTCGCCTAAGCTTTCCCGGACCTCGAACTCATTGTCGTCCAGAAGCTTCTGGATATGGGTCAGCCGGCGATGGAAGATCGAGGTCAGGGACCAGAGCATTTCCTCGAGATTGTCTTCCAACTGGCTGCCGGTGAGAAGGCCGATGGTGGTATCAAAGAGTGTCGCCATGGCGAGTTCGACCTCATCTGGCTGAGGCAGAGCGCGATGATCGGTCTCGCCGGGCCCGGGCATTGCGCCGTGAAGTGCGAGGTGGTCGAGGATGGCGGAGGTCACGCCGGTCTCCTCTTGGATGTCTGTCTGATGGGGCATTTTTTGGTTCCTCTGATTGATCTGACCCGATTTGGATGGGGCGATATCAGGACCGGCGGCGACCGGGCCGCATCCGCAAGGATCGAAGCGCAGCGGAGAATGTGACCCGGGCCGGAAAATTGTTCCCGCGAGGAATGGGCCGACGCGGCCACGCGGCGGGACAGGGGAATTTTCTGGTGCGGGGCGCATTGCTGCCCGGGCGAGGGGCGCTCTGCCCCGACCCGCCGGTCCATCGCTCCCCTTATCCAAACGGGATCAGATCGAACACGCGGCACCTTCGCCCTGTCGGACATCAATGGGGAGGCTGGCGCTTACCCGTCCTCGATCTTCAGACCTTGCGCCTTCATGGCCCCCAATAGGGACCGGCGCAGCGCATTCTTGCCAAATGCCCGCAGATCGTCGTTGAAATCGCCCATGTTCGACACGAGATCACCACAGGCAATCCCAAGCGATCCCAGTTGGTTACGCAATCTAAGTGATGCGGCACTTCCAGTTTCGTCATTATCCTGTGCGATCCAGATGCGCTCGATGCCCGGCGGCGGGATGAAGAGGCCGAGATGGGTGGCGGTGAGACAGGCGGCGAGGTCGAACTCCGGCAGAGCCGTGCCGACCGAGAGGGTGTTCTCGAGACCTTCACCGACGATGAGATCAGAGCGCGCCTGGCCGGACCAGAAGCGGATGGCATGGCCATGGAGCTGCCCGAGGATCCGTTTCGGGCTCTCGATCTCGGCCAAGCCGTCGGTGGACGGATTGAGATACAGCCTCGCGCATCCAGTGATCTGGCCCCGATTGTCGGTGATCTTCGCCAGCAAGGCAGGGGCCCTTAGCGGCGGATCGGCGTCGTCCTCGCCCTGACGCAGGAAGACCCGCGGGTGATAGCGCAGAGCCGGGCCAAGCCGTGTAATCCCACGACCTTGCAGATAGGTGCAGCCCATTGTGCCAAGCACCGGCTTGCCGGCGGAAAAGAGTTTGCGCGCCCGCGCGATGCGTTTGCTGGAGGCTGCATCCGGGCGCTCAGCCCTTTGGGTATCACGAGGTACGGCAGGGCAGGGGGCCTCGCCGAGAAAGGACCGGGCCTCCCTCAGCGTCTCCTTGAGCGTGACCGACCCAAGCCGTTCCTGCAGCAGGTCGATCAGATCGCCATATTCACCCGTCGCGAAATCCTGCCAGGACCCGGCTTTACGCCCGTTCTGCGCTTGCAGCCGGATGGCGAGGCTCTGGCCCTTGGCGCCCGAGGTGTCGCCAACCTGCCAATAATTGCCCTGCTTGCGTCCCTCGGGAAAATACTGGTGGCAGAAACTCTCGGCACGGTCCGCAAGATCGGCCGAGAGGTCTGCGATGCTGCGCTGCGCACTCATGCGGCGACATCCGCGGCGCTTGAGCCAACTGGATGCTCGGCAAGCACCCGCGCCAGCACGTCAGTGCCGTCCACGGGGATAAACACCCGCGTCTTCCACTGGATCACCTCGGTGAAGCAGCCCATGGCCTTCAACCCCGGCAGGGCCGCACCTGAGGCACCGATCAGCTCACACCTCGGCTGCCCCATGACGAGCGACCGGCGCAGCTGGTAACCGCCGAGGAGGTTCAGCGTCGTCCTGGCTTCCATAACCGCGACGAAGACTTCCTGCGGCGTCATCTCGATCTGACAATCGAGACCCAGCCGCGCATAGACATTGAGAAGCTGTTCCTGGCTGACGAGACGCCCAATGGCGCGTTCCCCATCCTCGGTCTGCAAGCGGTAGATGCGCATGTTGTCAGCGGGGAGCCGGTCCCAGATCGGCAGGAGGAGGCCGCAGATCAGTGTGATCTTCGAGGTGGTGAACTCCGGCACCGCCTCGACCTCGGCCTGCCAAAGATGCTCGAACATCGCATCATCGACCTCTTCCCAGTGCGAAGTCGAAAATTCGCTGAGCGCGAGGATCTCGGTCGCCATGGGCCGCAGCAGTTTCACCCGCAGGATCGGAACACCATCCTCGTCCATGAAAGCCGGCGCTTTGACCATCAACGCCGCGCGCTTGGAGGACTTGTTCCGGCAGAGCGTCGCGCCGTCCGTGTTTGCGCAGATCGATTTGACGCGGGGCAGGGTCAGCGGATCGTTGCGATCGGTACGCTCCACGGTCAGGGCGGTCGCCGTCGCCCCCGTCGCCTCATGCGCGAAGATCACCTTGCGGTCCACGATCTCGAACTTCTCGGCTTTGAGCGTCTCGAGGCCGACATCCAGCGTGCCTGCCTGGCGCGCATCCTCGATGATGGCCGAGAGGAACCCGCCAAAGGCCTCGAAAATCGCGTCCTGCATCTCGATCCTGAGCGCCAGACAGCGGTTCAGGAACTGCTGGATCGGCGGCAGGGTCTCCTTCATCGTACCATCCGCCTCATCGAGCGTCAGCCCGGTCATCTCCTGGAATTTCGTGTAGGAGCAGGCCTCGATCTTGCCCGCGCGCAGCTTGTAGAAGAACTGCCGCAGCGCAGCGCGCGCATAGGGGCTCTCGAGGTTGTCCTCGGCGCGAAACATGTTCTGACCCCCGGTCTCTCGTTGCCCCTTGGTGATGGCCCCGAGCGTGTCGAGACGCCGCGCGATGGTAGAGAGAAAGCGCTTTTCACCTTTCACATTGGTCGCGACGGGGCGAAAGAGCGGCGGCTGCGCCTGATTGGTCCTGTTCGTGCGCCCCAACCCCTGGATCGCGTTGTCGGCCTTCCAGCCCGGTTCCAGCAGGTAATGTACCCGCAGACGCTGGTTCTTCGCCCCAAGATCGGCGTGATAGCTGCGCCCCGTGCCACCGGCGTCGGAGAAGATCAAAATCTTCTTCTTATCATCCATGTAGGCCTGGGTCTCACTGAGGTTCGAAGACGCCGGGCGGTTTTCGACCTTGAGCCGACCTTCCCGCGTCTTCACGATGCGCCGCTTGCGTCCGGTGACCTCGGCCACCGCGTCCCCGCCGAAATGCCAGAGGATCTGATCGAGCGCGCCCTGCACCGGGGCCAGGGCTCCAAGATGTTCGACCAGATCGTCCCGCCGCCGCTCCGCCTCACGGCAGATGATCGGGTTGCCATCGCCATCAAGGGCAGGGCGCGACCGCAGATCGCCATTCTCGTCGGTGTAAGGCTCGAAAAGCTGCGTCGGGAAGCTGTGCATCAAATACTCCATGACCGCCTCGCGCGGGGTGAAATCGACCTGCAGATCGTCCCACTCCGAGGGCGGGATCTCTTCGAGGCGGCGTTCCATCACCGCCTCGCTGGTCGAAACCACCTGAATGACCGCCGAATGCCCCGCCGCCAGGTCCGCTTCGATCGCGCGGATCAGCGAGGGGCATTTCATGGCAGTGATGAGATGGTTGAAGAAGCGCTGCTTGTTGCTCTCGAAGGCCGAACGCGCGGCGGATTTCGCCTGGGGGTTCAGCGTGCCATTCTCTGACGTGATACCAGCGGCCTGTAAGGCGGCCTCGAGATGGGTATGGATGATCTGGTAGACGTCTGCAAAACTGTCATAGATCGCGATCTGGGCGGGCGTCAGCTCATGGACCAGCATCTCGTATTCGACCCCGGCATAGGAAAGCGAGCGTGCCAAATAGAGCCCGAGCGCCTTCAGGTCGCGCGAGATCATCTCCATGGCGGCAATGCCCCCGGCCTCCATCGCGGCGACGAACTCGGGCCTTGTCACGAAGGGAAAATCTCCCGTGCCCCAGAGCCCGAGGCGGGAGGCATAGGCGAGATTGCCGACGACCGTCGCCCCGGTCGCCGAGACATAGAGGACGCGTGCATCGGACAAGGCGTTCTGAAGCGCGAGACCTGCGAGACCTTGCTGCGAGGCCTTCTTGTCGCCGCGGTCGGACTTTTCGCCGACGGCATTCGCCATGGCGTGGCTTTCGTCGAAGGCGAGCACCCCGTCGAAGCCTTCGCCGAGCCAGGTCGTCACCTGGTCGAGGCGGGAGGCTTTTCCCTCGCGCTCGGCTGAGCGCAGCGTGGCATAGGTGACGAAGAGGATGCCCTCGAGCAGGCGGATTTCGCTCCCCTGGCGGAACTTCGACAGCGGCACGATATCGCTTTCGCGGCCCCCGAGCGCCATCCAGTCGCGGCGCGCATCTTCGATCAGCTTGTCGCTCTTTGAGACCCAGACCGCGCGGCGTCGCCCCTGCAGCCAATTGTCGAGGATGATGCCTGCGACCTGCCGCCCCTTGCCGCAGCCCGTGCCATCCCCCAGAAACCAGCCCTTGCGCAGGCGAAAGGCGCCTTCATCGCCCTCGGCTGCCGCCATCAGCTGGCCTTCGATCTCGCCGCGCTTGAACCAGCCCTTGAGATGCGTCTCGTGGGCATTGCCCGCGTAGATCACGCTTTCGAGCTGCGGCGCGGAAAGGAGACCGTCGGCGACGAGGGTCTTTGGCAAGAGGGGACGATAGGTCGGGACGGGCGGCGGGACCGAAGCCATGGCGGCGGACTGCACGAGCGCAGTCGGATGCTTCGCCGCGCCGTCGATCCGGATCGCCTGCAAGGCGTAAGCCTCGTAGACCGTGTCCTGCAGCGCGCCGTCAGGTTCGCTCCAGGCTTTCGGCAGGTAATCGAGCGGTGCCGTCTCGATGTCGTCGAACGGGTGCTTGGCGCGCTCCACGGCGAGGGCACGGGTTTCCTGACGGGCGGCATGGCGCAAAGCGTGCAGGTTGGTGCGGGTCTGGCGGTTCGGCACAGGCAATGCCGCGCTGGTAGGGTAAGGCGGAGGGCTGCGGCGTTCCGGGCAATGATCGAGCACTGCGGAAAGAAGATCACCCGTGGTCGCGCAGAGCGGATGGTAGACGGCCTCGCTCTCGACCGGTGCGATTTCTCCAGCGCCCGCCACATGCTTGTCGATCACCGTCAACCGCGTGTCGATCGTGGTGCCATGCCGCGCGAAGACCTTGCCGTCGATCGCGGCGGAAAACACCACGTCAGCGCTCTGGCCAATCCGCTGAAACGTCGACTGCAAGCTCTTGGTTGAGGGCCGAAAGCTCTCTCCGGTGATGACCACGAGCCGCCCACCCGGCGCAAGGCGGGCGAGAGCGGACAGAACATGCTGACTGGTCGCCTGCCGGAACTTACCCTCGACAAGGTTCGCAGCCGAAAACGGCGGGTTCATCACGATGACCGAGGGCGTGACTGCGCGGTCAAGGCGGTCATCAATCGAGGCGGCATCATGATCCGAGACGATGGCATCCGGAAACAACTGTCCCAGCAAGGCGCGGCGGGTCTCGGCAAGCTCGTTGAGCGCCAGACGTGCACCCGCAATCCGGGCGAAAATCGCCAGCATGCCAGCGCCGGCCGAGGGTTCGAGCACCAGGTCGCCCCCGCGAAACCCCGCCGCCTGCGCGACGATGGCGGCAAGAGGCAAAGGCGTGGAGAATTGTTGCAGGCGGATGCTGTCCTCAGAACGCCGCGTGTGAGACGGAGCCAGAGTGGCAAGACGTTCGATCATGGTGAGGAAGGCGTTCGGCGAGGCCGCCTGGCG
This sequence comes from Ruegeria sp. SCSIO 43209, assembly GCF_019904295.1. Lineage (NCBI taxonomy): Bacteria > Pseudomonadati > Pseudomonadota > Alphaproteobacteria > Rhodobacterales > Roseobacteraceae > Ruegeria > Ruegeria sp. SCSIO 43209. The sequence continues at coordinate 33,028 of NZ_CP065363.1, read as the reverse complement.
CTGCATCAGCGCGCCGTAGCGGGCAAGCATCAGGATCTGCGCGATCTCGGCCGCCTCATAGGCGTCTTTCCAGACCCAGGCGCCGCTCGTGTCGCTGGCGCCGAAAGCCTCCTCCATCGCGGCGCGGAGGGTGGCGGCGCCAATCGCTTCGCCCGCCTCGAACTGGGGGACGAGAGAAGTCGCAGCCTGCATCAAGTGTTGAGAAAAACCTGCAGCCTCGGGCAGGGCAGGGGCCTCGGCAAGGGTCGCAAGCGGGACGGAATGGGGGTGAGCGTTCATCGGCAATCTCCGGAGTTGGGGGTTGGCCCCAAGCCCGCGCGCACTCTCTCACCCGGGAGGGGTCACCCCTCCCGCCCTGTCTCTCGCTCTTTCATGGCATTGCTGATCTCCGCCCCGGCAGCGGAAAGCTATCCCCAGAATCTGGGGATGGGTCTGTGGGCATTGGTGCGGAAGCCCTTGTCCGCTTGCAGCATTACAAGCGCGCCCAAGTTTTTTGGCGGTTTTCGCCTTGTGCATCCGAAACGGTAGATCTCTTCGACCGAGGGGCGACCGACAAACCGTGGATAGCCTTCAGGAAATGCTTTGAACAAGAAAATGGCGGCATCCGGGAGGAGGTGGATGCCGCCGATTATTCCGGATCGGTTCAGGGAGGAGGAGAGAACCGATCGCAACTTCAAGATGGGGCGAAGCTACAGTCGCACAATAGGCAGGCCATGATTTTTCTGCATTGCAGCAATGCGAGGCCGATTGGGGTTCCCGCAAAGAAGGGAGCTTGTGCCACCTGTGCCGGTCCCTAAGGGTGAGCCTGTGCTTGAGCGGCAGCGGACTGGGGTGTTTGACCAGGCGACGGTGCTGGCACTGCGTGACGCGCCTCGGGCAAACAGCCCGTCTCGTAGTCGCCGACGAACCCCCAGCAGGCGTCGATCTCCTCGCCGTCCTGCTCGATGACATAGCCATAGACCCGGCCGCCGAGATAGGCGTCGTAGCTGACGATTTCACCGCGCAGGATGTCTTCAGCTTTCTCGCGCAGCGCCTTGGTGACGCGCTTCACATCGAACTCCTCCCGAACCGCCTCGAGCAACACATAGACGTAACCGACCTGTCCGGAATCCCACGGGCAATGAAATCCGATGGTGTTCATCGCGAGACCGGAATGGTCATAGAGAAACACGGGCAAGATGATTGCCTTGCGTTCGGCGCGCTCGCGCAGTTGGTCAATCGTGAGATCACACTGAAACGGGACACCGGCGAGGTCGCGCAAGAACGCTTCGGGCCTGTCGAACTGATGGCCGTCGCCAAGCCGATAGCGTCGATGCCAGCAGATCAGCCTGCCGAGGTTGGACCACTCCCGTGGGCTTTCGGGATCGAGGTCGTGGTAGATTTTGATGGTGTGGCCCTGGTAGGCCTCCTCATAGACGGGGTCATGCATGTCGATGTCCTTTCTTGGAACGAAAACGACCCGCCAGGCCGATTGGGCGCAGGCGAGTCGATCTGGTTGGGATGAGTTGGTTGGCGAGGTCGCCGCCCGGCGGATCAGGCGGCGGCGCGGTTTTGGCGGTGCTGAACGTGTTCGATCGAAACCCTCAGCAGCCAGTCCTCGAAGCCTAGAATGGTCTGGTGATTTGCCACTGCGAGGGTCCAGGCCGCACGCGGATCGCCGACAATCTGCGTCGGATCGTTGTCGATCCGACCATTGGCCATCCACGGTTCAGGCTGGATGCGCCCGAGCCAATCCGCCAGCGACGGGATGCGCCCCTGGCAATCTTCGCGCACATGCTGCTCGCCGATCCAGCGGATGGGAACAACCCGGCCCGCGCTGTTGATCAGGCTGCGACCGAACTGTCGTTCGGCTTCAAATACCCCTAAACAGTGGTGACGATGTGCTCTGTGAACAAAGAGACCTAGGTGCTCTTTGGATGAATCGAACCAGTCATGCACGAATTGATAGTCATCTGGCACACCGCCAAATTTTCGGGCCGAGCTTTCGGCGTGGTGGAGGGGATGTGCCATGTCAGAGCCCCTCATGTTCGGTGGTGTTGGTCTCGATGTACCGGTTCGAATGACTGACATCGATCTTGTCAGTCTCGACCACCCAGGTCAGTTCGCCATAGCCGCCCTCATTGTTCTCGAACCCGGGGCTGAGCGCATAGGCGAAGTCCCAGCCGAAATCTTCGACCCGGCGGCGCAACTCTTCTGAGAGAGCGATCGTGTCTGGCGTCACGACGACATCTTCGACATTGCCGGAATCGCCGTAGCCTTCGTATTGCACCTCGATCTTCGTCACGCCGAGGGCACGCAGTTCGGTCAGAAGGGCGGCACGGGTCACAACCCTCTGCTCGGCGGCGCATTGCTGGGCTTCCAGCATCTGCGCGTAAAAATCATACACTTGTGTCATGTCTTCGATCCTTTGGAATTGAGGGGAGGGCGACCTTTGCATCAGGTCGCCCAGGAGGTTTCCTGCGGGGGGCTTCAGGCCGCGGCGTCGCCGCGTTTCTCAGCCGTCTGGTCAACCAGGTTGAAATAGAGGTTCTCGGTCGCGCGCTTGAACCCCGGCGGTTTGCGCGGGGCGAGGCAGCGCACCGAAGCGCTGCAGCTCTCACCGTGTTCCATCGCGAACTGCGTCACCTTGTCGATCAGGTCGACCATGCCCGCAGCCTGGATGCGTTTTTCGGGGTAGCTTGCCATCATCTGGAACTGGGTGACAACGAAGGCGCCGTCACGATGCGCGGGATAGAGGGTGATCTGGTAGTCGAGTGTCTTGGCCATCTCTGGTCTCCTGCGGCGGGCGGAGCGCGGTCGTCGCGCCCCTTGAAACCCGTCAGCAGGAAAGGACCGCCCTTTGTGCAAGGGCGGTCCAAGGGTTCATCAGGAATGGGGCCGGGTCAGTATTCCGACGGCAGAAGCAGGGTCAGGACGCGGCGCGTTTGCGCGAGATCGGATGGCTCGGGGGAGCCATATTGATAGTCGACGTCGTACAAATCGATCTTGAACCAGACCGTGGTCCCGTCGAGGTCGCTGACACCCATCTCGTGCCAGCCATGAGGATCGCTGTCAGCGTTGAACGCGTCAAACGAAGCCACGCTGCGGGTGAGAGCAAGCTGGGCATCGGGCCCAAGCGCTGCAACGCCACGGGTCATCACGAACTGGCCCTGCGGGGCATCGGTGACGGGGATATTGCCAAGGATAGAGCGGCGAAAGGCGTCATTCTGCGAAGCGACGAGTGCGGCTTCCTGAACGGGATCGAGGTCGAGTGTGGTGGTCACGAGATATCTCCGGGACGGGCCCGCCGATCCAATATCGGCTGTGGGCAACCCGTCAGCCGGAAAGGACCGCCCTCGATGTGAGGACGGCCCATGGGTCAGTCACGATTCAGATCGCCCCATAGCTTCAGGCGGCATCACCGCTGAGAAAGGCGGGCAATGCTTCCGGTTCGTCGTCCATATCGGACATGGCATCCTCACCGGGCTCGGTTCTGGCCCGTTCGGCTTCGCCTGCATCGCTTTTGAGATCGACGTCAGCATCGGACGAACCAGCAAACACCATCCCTTCGGGCAACCAGCGGGTCGTCTTGGCCACCACTGCGGCGGCAAAGCCTTCAGTCTCGTCTGCCGTTTCTGCAAAGGCCCGCTCCATCGCTGCTGCGATGTCACCTTTGCGCTCGCGGTTGCGATCTTCGGCGTAATCGTCGCCGATCAACTTGCGTGCCGTGGTCACTGCATGCCCTTTGTTGACCCGGCCCCAGTAGTTCTGGGCAGTCGGGCGCCAGCAGGCGGCCACATCGACGTCAAGCCGCGCACCAATTTCCTCGATGATCGGGGAAGGACGATTGTCGGAGGAAAGCTGGGGTTTGACCGCGAGACCCGTCGCCCAGGAGAAAAGCGCCTGCTTGTCCGCAATGGGCAGTGCCGACATCGCGCGGAAGTCTTGAGGTTTCTCGAGCTTCATCCAGTCGGTTGCAAGGTCCTGTTCCAGCGCCTCGAGCATCTTCTGGGCGACAGTGTCAGCATGCAGCACCTCGCGATTTTGCGCCTGGAAGGGCCGGATCGAGATGTCGAGTGCCTCGTTGTTGTAGGACCGGCCCAGAGCTTGCTCGCAAAGCGCATAGAGCATCGCATCGAACGCCACTTCGAAATCCGCCGCCAGATGCGCCCGCAGGATGTGCTGACGGGTGGCGCGCAGATCGTCGGCCAGGCTTGCCGAAATCCCATCCGCCTTGCGCAACGTCGCCGCCGGATCGGAGGCTGGCACCGGCGTCGAGGAGGTTGGCGGCGTCACCTGTGGCCGGGCAGGGGAGCGGGCTCCTCCCGCATCTGCGGTGCTCTCGTCGGGTTCGGACGCCGCAGGAATATCCTCGGGACGCACCAGACCTTTCTCGACGCGCAGCGCCCCATCATGTCCGATGGTCAGAACCACACCGGCGATGGCGCGATCTGCGTCGGCATAGGGCTGCCGCTCACGCTGCAGGGCCTCGATCTCGCGAAGCCGTGGCTCGATAGCGTAGTATTCTTCGGTCTCCGCGTCGGTCCAATCCTCACCGTCGTTCTGCGCCGCCAATTCTTCTTCGCGGGTGATGAGACGTTCCTCCTCGGCGAGCAGGTCCGGATCAGGTTCGATATCCTGCGGATAGACCCGCCCGAAACTGCGAAACGCGCCGTAATCCACCGAGAGGTGAACCTCGACCCATTTCCAAGCCGCCTCGAAGGGTTTGGCCGCAGCCTGCAGTTTCTCAATGGCGAGACGCTCCAAGAGGTCGGGGTTTTCCATATGGGCGCTTGCCCGGTCGTCGAAAAGATCCCGCAGCAGAATCCCGCCCGCCGCCTCATAGGCCTCAATGCCGACAAAGCGCCCGAGAGCCGAGTTCGCCGAATGGGCGGTCTCGGTCAGATGGCGTTTGATGCTTTGCGGATGGATGTGATAGCCGCCCTTCACCGCGTTCCAGACTGCCAGTTGGCGATCATGGTCGTCTGTCAACGTGAACGCCATCACGCATTCGAGGGTCAGATCGCCCGCGCGGAACTGCTCGATGATCTCGGGCGCGACACGGGCGAGTTTGAGACGGCGGCGCACGAGGTCGACGGAGACACCGAACTTCAACGCGATCTCGTCCTCGCTGCGACCCTCGCCGATCAACTTGCCGAAGGCTTCGAACTGATCGGCGGGGTGCATCGCCGCGCGCTGGAGGTTTTCCGTAGCGGAGGTGAGGATAGCGCGGCGCTCATCTTCGACGAGGCAGGGCACAGGGTGATTTGCCGGAATGACACCTTCCTGTGAAAGCTGCTTCAGCGCCTTGAGGCGACGACCGCCCGCATCGACGGCAAAACGTGTCTCAGACAGCGCATGAACCACCAGGTTCTGTTTGATACCTGTCTCACGGATGCTGGCGAGGAGTTCGGCATCGTCACTGGCGCCCGCGGCTACTTTTCGTACGTTGAGCGGGCTTGGCTCCAGCTGGTCGAGCGGGATCAGGCGGATGTCGGCAGCGCCGTCAGGCGTTACCGTTCCGGTCGCTTCGATCTTCTTCACGGTGGCGGGTTTCGGGCGGGTTGAGGTCTTGGCCATGGTCAGGGTCCTTGTCACGCCGGACCCGGATGAGACTCTCTCCATCCTTTCAAGCCCGGCATCCGGGCTTCCCTTTCTCTGGCTCTTTGCAATTGAGGAACACGTCATCAATCGACCGTTTGGCGACCGCGATGTGAGCGTCCAAAATATGACCGAAACATGGTATTGGCATATATTGCCGACGAGGAGATTTGTGCCATGGTGACACGCAATGTCGTTCTGACCGAAACCCAGGACCAGCTGGTGCAGGCTTTGGTGGCGTCCGGACGTTACCGGGACGTCAGCGAGGCGATGCGCGCAGGGCTTCGTCTGCTGGAGCAGAAAGAAGCTCAGCTCGCCGGTATCCGACAGGGCTTGTTCGAGGGATTGGCGCAGGCAAAGGCGGGTGAGTTCGCCGAAGGTAGCGGTGATGACGCGATCCGGCAGGCCTTTCGACAAGCGCGCGCATCTTCATGTGCCGATCCCTTCGGCTGACCCGGCGCGCGGAGGCCACCCTGGTCGAGATTGCCCAGGTGGACGATAGCAAAATTCGGTCTCAAGCAGGCAGACGTCTATGAAGCAGGGCCGTTCAAACGCCATCGGGCGATCCTGAACTTGAAGTCGGTGCTACTAGGTGCTACCTTTCAAAGGAAGGAGCCTTGGCATGACCGTAAAATCTTCGATTTCCTTGACAGACCCGCAAGCGCGCTTTGCCCGCGCCCTGGTAGAATCGGGGCAGTACTCCAGCCTCAGTTCCGTGCTCCAGCAGGGTCTGGAACTTCTACGTCAGAAGAATGAGGCTGAAGAATTAGAAGTGGCTGCACTGCGCCAACTCGTTGATCGACGTATGTCCGGGCCGATGATCTCTGCCGGTGAAATGGATGCCCGCGTAGAACGCATGATTGCCCGCAAGCAGAAGTCGGGCAATGTGGGAACTTGAGTTTTCCGCGGAAGCAGAATGGGACTTTGAACTGATCTTCGACCATCTCGCGCGGTCATATGTCGACCTCGGCGATGACCCGGATGCCGCACTCAATCGAGCGGCCGATCGGATCAGGGGTATCCGGTCTTCAATCGATACATTGGCGAAATCGCCTTTCATCGGAACGCTGCGGCCTGACATCAGGGCGAATCTTCGTTTCGTTCGGCTGGAGAAGACGGTGATCTGGTTTCTGCCCGACGAAGATCGAGCTTGCGTTGTCGTGATCGCGCTCTTCTTCGGAGCGCAGGATCATATTCGTCACATGTTGGCGCGCCTACTTTCGGGTCCGACAGAGTAGGGCAGGGGGGCTACAGCCCTGCCGCCTTTGTCAAATTCACCCGGAACCTATCGCGGCGACGTTGATAGCGGCGGGTCATTTCTGCTGAGGCGTGGCCGAGTTGTTTCTGAACGTAGCGCTCATCGACCTCGGCGGAACTGGCCAGACCGGCCCGTAGGCTGTGCCCGGAAAACAGTGCCAGCCGTTCGTTCTCGGGCAGGTCTGACCGGATACCGGCGTCGAGCACGGTGCGCTTGATCAGGCGTGCAACGTGTTTGTCGTTCAGCCGGGTATTCATTGCCTTCATGCCGTCCCGCGAGGTGCCTACAAAGATGGGGCCGAAGTCGATCTTCGCGAAGTGCAAAAACTGCTCAAGCGCATGCACGGGACAGGTTTGATCCTTGGACCCGCGGCCGATCTCGACCTCACGCCAGCCAGTCTTGGCATTGAGGGTGAGCAGGGCGCCCTTGTCGAAGATATCGATCCAACCGCCGGAATCCGGTGTGTCGTCTTTGTGCACGTCGAGGCTGACGATTTCCGACCGACGTAGCCCACCCGCGTAGCCGAGGAGCAAGATGGCCCGATCCCGCAGCCCGCGCAGGTCGAAAGGAAGGGTGGCGACCATCGCGAGGATATCCTCGGCCAGGATCGCTGCCTTTTGTACCGGTGGACGGGCGTGTTTGCGTTTGATCCCTGCCAGCACGGTGGCGATGTGACGGTTCTTGCGGTCGAGGGTGAAGCCGCGTTGTGCGTAGTTCCAGCCGAGGCCCGACAGGCGGCGGTCGATTGTACTGACCGATAGGGCAGGGGAGGCGCCTGATCCGGACGCCAGATCGGCCAGGTAGAGCCCAATCATCTCGGGTGATGGCGGCAGCGGCTCCGCACCCTTCAACCGGCACCAGCGTGCGAAGTGCGCCCAGTCCTTGGCATAGGCTTTCAGCGTGTTTTCAGAAGCTGCGGCGCGGGCATAGTCGCGCGCGGTGTCCACCAGCCGGTTGAGCGCACCTGAACCCGCCACAAATGAAGGAAGGCTCAAGGCCTCGCTACTGAGATGATCTCTCTCGTTATCCTCGTTGACCGAAGACCCGTTTGGCGCGGATGAGCTCGATTTTGTCGGTCTGTCGGAGTTCTTGAGACTGGGTTCCATGTGTTTTCAATAGCTTGCCTGTGTCGCATTTCTGAAACCGATTCAAGGTATGTGAGACTGGACGCCGATTTGAATCACCATTGGTGAGACTATCCGGCATCCATGCACTGAGTAAGTTATGTCCGATAATTTTCCAGCTGACAAGGATTGGGAAGAGGCGGAGTTTCGCGCCCGGGTCCTGGCGGAACTGCCTGCGCAGCTCACTCAGGGCAATGTCGACTGGGCGATGCGCCAGTTGAATGTCAGCCGATCCACGCTCTTTCGTCTGATGAAGCAGTTCCGTGAGGATGGGCGGACCAGTGCACTGCTACGGGATACCCGGGGTCCCAAACCTGGCATGCAGCCGCTGGACCCGGCGGTGGAAGAGATCGTGTCCCGCCACTTCAAGGGGCTTTATGCCACCCGCCGCAAACCTACCAGAACGCGGTTCTGGCGGGAGGTCGCCGCCGATTGTCGGGCTCAAGGGCTGGCACCGCCCTCGATCCGTCGTCTGGGGCGCTGGCTGGAGCAACATGACCAGGCTAAGCTGATGGCCCGGCGAGAGGGCAAGGACAAGGCCGAGCGGCGCTATCTGGCCACGCCTGGGATGCTGGTCGCCAACGATCCGCTGGATATCGTCCAGATCGACCACACCAAGGCTGACGTGACAGTGGTAGATCCAGTGACACGACGGCCGCTCGGTCGACCTACGCTGACGGTCGCGATCGACGTGAATACCCGCATGGTTCTGGGGTTTTACCTGTCGCTGGAGCCGCCATCGCTACTGGCCGTCGCACTGTGTCTGACCCATGCGGTTATGGACAAATCGCATTGGCTCACCGCGCGTGGAATCAGCACGGATTGGCCAACGCGGGGCATCCCGAACGCGATTTATGTTGACAATGGCGCCGAGTTCCATGCCCGGGCTTTTCAGCATGCCTGTTCCGAATACCAGATCGATCTCCAGCACCGTCCGCCGGGAACGCCGCGCTACGGTGGGCATATCGAGCGGCTGATCGGCACCATGATGGGTACGGTGCACCTGCTGCCGGGGTCGCATTTCTCGAACATCTTCGAGCGCGGCGATCTCGATGCCGAGGCCGAGGCGGTCATGACGCTCGATGAGTTGGAGACCTGGTTGGCACTCGAAATCACCGGCTCGTACCACGTGCGGGTCCACTCTGCGCTGGAAACCACACCTGCGGCGGCTTGGGCGGCGCGGGTGGATGAGGCGAGGGTCCGCATGCCGGCCGATCTGCGCCAGTTCCTGGTCGATTTCCTGCCCTCCGAGCAGCGCGTTTTGCAGCGCGACGGCCTGCATCTCTTCCACATCCGCTATTGGGCGGACGAGTTGCGCTGGCTGATGGGCCGGGAAAGCCGCAAATTCAAGCTTAAATACGATCCGCGTGATCTTTCGCGCATCTTCGTGCTGACAGAGAACGGGATCATCGAAGCGAGACCGGCGGATCTGACACGGCCTGCGATCACGCTCTGGGAGCACCGCGCCGCCCGGCGCGTCTTGCGCGAGAGTGGACGCCGGTCGGTGGATGAGGAACTGATTTTCAGAACGATCGAGCTGCAGCGCGACCTCGTCGACACCGCGGTACGGCAGACCAAGGCCACGCGGCGTCATCAGGCGCGGCGGGCGCATCTGGCACCCCGGCCCATGATCGACGTGACACCGGATGACGCCTCGCGAGATGCCTTGCCCGCGCCGGAAGGGGAGGGGAGCCCGTTCCTCAGCCATCCCGGCTTCAAGGTCGAGGAATGGTACGACGATGACTGAGTTCCCGCATCTCTATCCGGGAGCCGGCAAGATCGCCGCGCTCAGCGCCGAGGAGCGCATTCACCGGATTCGCGCCGACCGCTGGATCTCCTATCCCAGGGCCGAGGCCGCCTTGGAGAAGCTGGAAACGCTGATGTCCTTTCCCGAGCGCGCACGCATGCCGAACCTGCTCATTGTCGGTGACAGCGGCATGGGCAAGACGATGATCACCGAGAAGTTCACCCGCGATCACGCGTCGAGCTTCGACGAGGCCAGCGGACGGCTGCATATGCCAGTCGTCGCGGTGCAAATGGTCTCGGGGCCGGACGAGAGCCGCTTCTACCGCCGGATCCTGGCGTCGATCGGAGCCCCCGAGCCGCCGCGGGCGACACTGTCTGTACTTGAAAGTCTGGCCTTGCGCCTGCTCACCGAATTGCGCCCGGGGATGCTGGTCATCGACGAGATCCACAGCCTGCAGGCGGGCACGATCCGTGAGCAGGCGCGATTCCTGAACATGCTGCGCTTTCTTGGCAACGAGCTGCGCATCCCGCTGGTCTGTGTTGGTACAGCGCAGGCCCGCAACGCGTTGCGCACCGATGATCAGCTGGTGCGCCGCTTCGAGGCCTTCGCATTGCCGCCCTGGCGGGAGGGCGAGGATCTGAACGGGCTGATGAGCACTCTCACGCGCACACTGCCGCTTCGGCGCCAAAGCGAGATCGACGGACACGCACTCACGCGGATGATCAAGGTGACCGGCGGCATCACCTCGGGCATCTTCTCGATCATGTCGCAGCTGGCGATCGCCGCCATCGAAAGCGGCGAGGAACACATCCTCTCGCGCGATATTCTGGGCGGCGACCGGTTGCAGGCGGTCCTGGGAGAGCCGGTGTGACGGCGCGCGGGCGTCTGCCGGTTGTCTACCTCCCCGAGGTCGACGAACGGCTGTCTTCCTGGGCCGCGCGCATGGCCTCGTTCTACGCCATGACGGTTTCGGAATTCGTCGCAGCACTTGGCCTGCAGGGGCACGACGTGTACGATCTGGAATGGCGTTTTTCGGAAGGGCAGGGGGCTCTGATCACGGCTCGGACCGGCCTTTCGCCCGAAGCGGTGCAGGCCATGACCTTTCGGAAGTTGGGGGCTGAGGCGCGCATGATGATCGCGCGGAAGAACCGGTTTCCGTGCCCGCTGTCACTGTTCCCTAATTAATCAGAATCGTGCCTGAAATTGCCCAGTGAAATCAATGGCGGTTTGTACCCTTAATTTTCATATTGTACCATTAATTAGCATACTGTACCTTTAATTGCCGTACAGTCTGAGCTGTGGATAAGTGTCGGCCTCTTGGGGAGGGGATTTGCGTGGTAAACGAGCGTCTTGCGAAACACCGTGCGGCGGTTCTTCGGCCGATCCTGGAGCTTGAGAAGAGAGGTGAGCCGATCAGCGCGGCTATCGGAGATGCCGCTTGGGAACTGGGCTTGGCGAAAAGCCACACATGGTCGCTCTACCGACGTCTGAGAGAGAACGATGCACGTGCCACGGCGTTGGAGTTGGACCGTCGCGGGCCGAAACCGGGATCGAAACGGATTGCTGAAGACGTCGAAATCATCATCGATGAGAGCCTGCGGAGATACTATCTGGTCCGCGAGCGCTCGAGCTTTCTTCGCATCTGGCGCGAGATCCGTGCCGAGTGCGAGGCGAAGGGGTTTCAGCCCCCGACCCGAAGAACGGTCAAGGCACGTCTAGACGCTATGGATCAGCGAGAGGTCTTCCGGAAACGGCGCGGGGCAGAGGAGGCTGACAAGGTCTTTGCGGCGCGTCCTGGCCGACTTGAAGTTTCAGCCCCGCTGGAAGTCGTTCAGATCGATCATACAACTTCGGACATCACGTTGGTCGATCACGTCAATCGACGGCCGCTTGCGCGCCCCTATCTGACGGTGGCCATCGACGTCGCGAGCCGGATCGTTCTCGGGGTCCATGTCACTTTCGATGAGCCATCTGTCTTGTCGATCGCCCTGTGTCTCGATCACTGTGTGCGCCGGAAATCGGTGCACGTCCCTGGAACACTGGAAGAGGTGATTTGGCCGACGGCCGGCATTCCTAAGGCGATCCACGTCGACAATGCGCAGGAGTTCCACAGCGAGGCCTTCAGAATGGCCTGCGAAGATTGGGGCATTACTGTCGAGTATCGTCCGCTTGGCGGCAAACACTATGGCGGTCATGTCGAACGGCTGATCGGAACGACCATGGGTGCCGTTCATGTGCTGCCCGGGACTACGCATTCCTCAATCGTCGAGAAGGGCGACTATGACAGTGAAAAACATGCGGCCCTGACACTGACCGAGTTTGAGGATTGGCTTCATCTGGAAATCTGCCGATACCACAATACGGTTCACGAAGCTCTCGGACGAACGCCGCTTGCGGCATGGGCGGACATGGGCGGGGATACTGCGGGACGGCAGGTCGTTGACATAGAAGCCTTTCGGACAAGCTTCCTGCCATTCGAGTGGCGCCAGCTCGGACGCACCGGGATCACGCTTTTCGGGGTCAATTACTGGAGTGATGCCTTCGCGTCGTTGGTCGGACGCGGGCAGGGTAAAGTACAGGTGAAATACGATCCGCGAGACTTGTCGCAGGTCTGGGTCATCACCGATGATGGCCGCGTGATCTCGGCCCGGTACCGGGATCTCAGCCACCCGCGTATATCGCTTTGGGAAAGTCGGCGGGCGCGGAAAGAATGGCATGATAAACATGGTGGCCGGATCAACGAGCGGGTCCTATTCCAATTGATTGACGCGCAGCGGCGGCTGGCTGAGGCGGCGCGCCAAAAGACGCGGACTGCCCGGTTGGAAAACGAAAGAGGTGCTCGGCTTCCCCGGCACCAACCGCGCCGCGATCCATCGCGCGAAATGTTCGCGATTGATACAGGCAACCCTGATCTGCCAACCTATGAGATTGATGAGTTTAATGACCCCAGAAGAAAGAATTGACCGTATCCGCGGCGATCATTGGATCGCGTTCGACCGTGCCACGATTGTTCTCAACCGATTGACCTCCCTTATGGAAATGCCGCAACAGAGCCGGATGCCTGGCCTGATGGTCTATGGTAGCTCCGGCATCGGTAAGACGATGATCGCCAAACGCATGGCCAGCAAGTATCCGACGCAGTACAATGCCGAACTGGGCGTCACGAAGACACCCATCCTGCTGGTTCAGGCGCCGCCCGCGCCGGATGAGCGCCGGTTCTATCAACACATCCTGTCGACGATCGGGGCGCCGATTTGGGGGCGTCACACGGTGTCCGAGCTTGAGGTGCGCGCGCTAAGCCATCTTCGGGACATGGACCTGAAAATGCTGATGATCGACGAAGTGCATAACCTGCTTGCCGGCAGTTACCGGGAGCAACGACGGTTCCTGAACATGCTGCGGTTTCTGTCCAACGATCTCTGCGCGTCGCTTGTCGTTTTCGGTGTCAACGAGGCCCTCGAGGCCGTCCGCGGTGACGACCAACTGGCCCGTCGGCTGGACGAACACTACCTGCCGCTCTGGGAGGACGACGTGGAGTTCTCCCGTCTGATCCAGACGTTGATTGCCGCAATGGCACTCGAGCAGCGGTCTGGCCTGACGGTTGGGTCGCTTCGAACGATCCTGAAAGTGACGGGCGGCGTCGCCTCGCGCGTGTTCATCATGATCAAGTCTTTGGCCATAGAAGCGATCGAGACAGGTGAGGAGCGGATCACCGACGAGGCGGTTCAGTCCTGGCAGCCGGTCTGGACAAAGCATGCCTGGAACATCCCTCGCCAACCCGCCGCAGCATTCCGGTGACCGTCAGATCGCTACCGTTTCGACCGCCGCCTGTACGCGATGAGCTTCTGTCCAGCTGGATCGGGCGATTGGCGAAGGCCAATCACTGCTCCGCTGAAGAACTTTGCGGCTATCTTGGTTTGGGGCAGGGCAGGGTGCCGGAGCGTATCAACGATCTCGGACAGGTAGACTGGGCCCGCCTCTGCTCGGCAGTTCAACTGACCCAGCATGAGATTGCGGCCATGACCCTTCCGGATGCGACGCATCACGGCGTACAATACGTGTCGCGGCATGACTTCCAGTATTGTCCGAGGTGTGTTGAGAAAATACCCGATCTGGTGCTTCGCCATTGGCGCTTGGCGTGGTCGATTACCTGCGAAACTTGCGGTCTGGCTCTGGCAACCAATTATCCAGCCAAATATGTGTCAGGCAGACTTCGTGGTCGCGCTTTACGCGGCGTTGAAGCTCTAAAGACGGCTGTCGCCACGAACAATCTCGCGCGGTTGCGCCGGGTGGATTTGACCATGCATCTCATGGCAGTTCTGGAGATCGCGAACCTGAGGGCGCTCACTTCGGGGAACGAGCGCGAAAGGTTAATGGCGCTTGCCGCGGTCGGTGTTAGCGTGACCCGTCCCGTTTTGGGTGCTGCCATCATTCTACGTGGAAACGAACGGATGGTCTTTGAGTTGCGCCGCGCCTTTCCTCAACATCGTCGGGTGATTGAGCAGGCCCGTGGGTTGTCGCAGGACCTCGGCCAGCGGTTATCTGGGCGGTGGAAAACAGAGTATCCGACCAGGAAGACGCATGGAACGAGCCGCCCAGGTGCATCCGTGAGCGCTCTGAAGGCAGCTCGTCAGGCCATATCCGAGCTTGGTGCCGGCGCAAACGGTGGAGCGCTTCTGACCCGCGCCGATGCAATCTGGAAAAGCTCAGGTGATGTCAAATCCTGAGGCGTGGAGCCTGTGGAAATATTGCAATTAAGGGTACAAAAATGCCCCAAAATGCGCTGAATCCGCAGAATCTGATTAAATAGGGTACAGTGACACTGAGCCTGCGTGCGCAAAGTGTGGCGTCGCTCGAGGTCCGCGTTGTCGGGTTGCTTCGTGATCTTGGTTTGCGGATGATCATGATCGACGAGGTCCACAACCTGCTTGCCGGAACCCACCGCGAGCAGCGCCGCTTCCTCAATGTCCTGCGCTATCTCAGCAACGAGTTGGAGGCGTCGCTGGTCTGCTTCGGGGTCAGCGAGGCGGTCGATGCGATCCGTGGCGACGTCCAGCTTGCGCGGCGGCTGGACGAGCATCACCTTGCGAACTGGCGCGATGATGCCGAGTTCTCCGACATGATCCAGACCCTCATCGCCGCGATGCCGCTGGCGAAGAAATCCAACCTGCAGGTCAAATCGCTCCGGCAAATCCTGGCGTTGACGGGCGGGGTGACCTCGCGCATCTTCGCCCTGGTCAAGGACCTGGCCATCGATGCCATTCTCTCCGGTGAGGAGCGCATCACCGACGAGGCGGTCGCGAACTGGACACCGCTCTGGTCGCGCCACGCTCCGTCCCAGCGGCGCCTTGAAAAGTCGGGGGCGTGAGGCTGCGCCCTCTGCCCATAACCCTCGCACCTTACCCGGACGAGTTGCTCTCCGGCTGGCTGGCGCGGCTGGCGGCGGCCAATCATTGCGCGTTCACCGAACTGCTGGCGCATATCGGCATAGACGGCCGATATGCCGACATCCTCGACTTCGAACTCGAGACCGGCGCCGCGGACAGCATCGCGTCGGTCGCGCGCATGCCGACCGCGCTGGTGAAATCGCTGACCTTTCCGGCATTGTCCCCGATCGAAGCTGCGCTGACGGCACGAACCTCGTTCCAGTCGTGCCCCAACTGTTCCCGAAGCGGCCGCGCCCTGAAACATTGGCGGCAGGCCTGGGCGTTCGACTGCAAGAGTTGCGGGTCAAGACTTCGTCCCATCCTCACCAAATCCGATGATCCGCCTGTACCCGAAAAGCTGCTGCGCCGCGCCCGTGGCGGGGCAGGGCTGCTCGAGCAAGCCATCAAAGCCGACCGCTCCATGCACCTTCGTCGGGCCATGCGGGCGGTTACCTTCGCGATGGCGCTCCGCGCTGTCCGCGGCGATCCAGTGCACGCGCTTCAGAGTCCGAGACCAGAAGTGAGGCTGTTCAGCCTCGCCGCCATCGCGGTTGCCCAGTCACGTCCACTGCTCAAAGCAGCAATGTTCAGCACCGGCATCGACGACTTCGCGTATGCCGCCCTGCTTCGAACCTACGAAAAGGAGCCTCGACTCCTCGCCACGATTGGTCGGATCGCTGGCCGACATCGGAAAAGTGGATTCCCGTTGGCAATCGAATCTCATGATTAGAGGCAAGAAATACCGCTAAGCGCGCCGTGTCTCACCTATAAGGGCAACGCGACAAGGGGCTTTCCGTGCGCGAGATCGCCCTGCGTCTGAAGCTCAGCAAGACAACCGTGTCGACCTACCTGCTCCGGGCGCGGGAGGCCGGGCTGAACTGTTGGCCGCTGCCCGCCGATCGGGACGACGACACCACCCTGAAGCAGGCGCTGTTTCAACGCGTCGGGCGTCCGCCGAGAGACCTCACGGAGCCTGACTGGCCCAGGGTTTCCGCCGAGATGAAGCGCAAGGGCGTGACGCTGGTGCTGCTGTGGGAAGAATACCGTGCCGCCCATCCGGACGGCTATGGGTACACCTGGTTCTGTCAAAGTTACCGGGCGTTCGAAAGCCGCCTCAGCCCGCGCTATCGCAACCGGCACGAGGCCGGAGCGACGATGCAGACGGATTACGCCGGGCAGACGGTTCCGATCGTCGATCCGGCCACGGGCGCCGAGTACCGTGCGCAAATCTTCGTCGCGGTGCTTGGCGCGTCGAACTACACCTTCGCTTGGGCGAGCCTCAGCCAGAAGCTGCCCGACTGGATCGAGGCGCAGGCGCGCGCGCTGAAGTTTTTCCACGGGGTCCCCAAGGCAATTGTCTGCGACAATCTCCGGGCGGCCGTAGCCAAGCCGCTCTGGTTCGAGCCGTCGCTCACCCGAACCTTTTCCGACATGGCCACGCATTACGACACCACGGTGCTGCCCACCCGCCCGGCCAAGCCCCGCGACAAGGGCAAAGTGGAAGGGGCCGTGCTGATCGTGGAGCGCTGGATCCTGGCCCGTCTGCGCAACCGGCAGTTCTTTTCCATCGAGGCGCTGAACGTCGCCATCGCGGAGCTGGTCGATGATCTGAACGCCCGGACCATGCGGCGTGTCGGACGATCCCGCCGGGAGTTGTTCGAGGAGATCGAGCGCCCCGCGCTGCAGCCCTTGCCCGACGCCCCTTTCGAATACGCCGAATGGAAGCGCGCTAAGGTGCATCCCGACTATCACATCGAGGTGCTGCACAGCTTCTATTCCGTGCCGCACCGGTTGATCGGCCGGCAGGTCGATGTCCGGCTCACCCACCGCACCCTCGAGATTTTCTATAATCATGAAAGGGTTGCGGTCCACCATCGCCGGGGGCCGCGCGGCGGTCACACGACGATCAGGGAACACATGCCCAAGGCGCATCAGCGGTACGGCGGCATGACACCGGAAAGCCTGATCGAACGCGCCGCCAGAACCGGCTATCACACCGCCGCCCTCGTGGAGCGGCTGATGCGCGACCGGCCCCATCCCGAACAGGGCTACCGCTCCGCCCTCGGCGTCCTGAACCTCCGGCGGCAATTCACCCCGGACAGGCTGGAAGCCGCCTGCGAACGCGCGCTGACCACCGGCACCATCAGCTACGGATCGGTGCGCTCCATTCTTATCACCGGCCTCGACCGGGCCCCGGGTCCGCCGGAGCCCGTCACCGCCCCGCCGCGCCACGACAATATCCGTGGCCCCGGATACTACCAATAACCCCGGAAAGGAGAGAGACACGTGCTCACACATCCCACCCTCGATCAGATGGCCGCGCTCGGGCTCACCGGCATGGCCGATGCCTGGAAAGCGCTCAACGACCAGGACGCCGACCAGGGCCTCGACCGCAATGAATGGCTCGGGCTCATGCTCGACCGCGAGGCCACCTATCGGGCCGACAAGCGCTTTGCCAACCGGCTGAGAAACGCCAAGATGCGCTTCCCCAATGCCTGCATCGAAGATATCGACTTCCGCGCCAGCCGCGGCCTCGACCGGCGCCAGGTCCTGTCGCTCGCCCAGGGCGACTGGATCAAGGCCCACGAACAGATCGTTCTCACCGGCCAAACCGGCACCGGAAAGACATGGCTGTCCTGTGCCTTCGCGCACCAGGCCGCGCGCCTTGATCACTCCGTCTCCTATGTCCGCGTGCCCCGGCTGTTCGAGGACATGGCCATGGCCCGCCTGGACGGCCGGTTTCCCCGTCTGGTCGATAAGCTCGCCCGCGTCCAGCTGCTGGTCCTCGATGACTGGGGCACGCACGGGCTGAGCGACCAGCAACGCCTCGACCTGCTGGAGCTCTTCGAAGAACGCTACCAGCGCCGATCCACCATCATCACCGCCCAGCTTCCCGTGTCCGGGTGGCACGCCATGATCGGGGAACCCACCATCGCCGACGCGATCCTCGACCGGATCGTGCACAACGCCCATCGCATCGAACTCAAGGGAGACAGCATGCGCAGAAAAGACCGCACACCAGACTTGACCGAAAATCAAAAGACCGAAACCATGGCTTCCTGAACATGATTGCAGGCAGCTGACCAGTCGTGCCCGAACTGTCCGGGATTTACTGAAACGGCTGTCCGGGAATTAGCGGAATCGCTGTCCGGTATTTCTGAAATCCGCAGCCGATCACAAGATCAACCGCATCGACGAACTCGCACCCTGGCACTGGCACCAACGCTGAAAGTCAACGCCCGGTCACACCGGACGCATACGCAAGGGCACAGCAAGTCCCGGAAAAAAAGAGAAAAATCTGACACTATTCTCTTTAATTGGGGCATAAGGACAACGCTGTATCATACCAATTTCACACGATGCTCAGCTTGTCCGACTACGGCCACAGGCAGGCTAAGAACACGACCATCAGCGTCATTCGCTTCGGACAGGCTTTCTGTTGCCGATGTGACATAGAGATTGGTAAGGTCTTGGCCACCAAAGGCAGGACAGCTTGGTTGCGAAGCCGCTAAATTCACAGTGCTATCTACACGTCCTTCGGGCGCATATCGGGTCACGCGATGAGCCCCCCATTGCGCGTTCCAAAGGTAGCCCTCAGAATCCACAACGGCACCATCCGGGTTCAACCCTTCAGCGTTCAGATCAACAAACACCGTCGCTGGCCCCGTGGGCCACCCCTCGCTGTCCAGCGTCTGCCGCATGATCTGGCGCGTTGGAGTATCAGCATAATAGGCAAAATTGCGATCTGGAGAGAAACAGATGGCATTCGATATGGTAATGTCGTGATAGAGTGGCTCAAGCTTACCCTGATAGAAGCGATAAATCGCTCCTGCGCAATCTTCAGCCTGTTTCCCCATCGTCCCGATCCAGAACCCGCCCCAAGGGTCCGCACGGCCGTCGTTTGAGCGTGTGACCGGATTGTCAGCTTCCAAATCGATGACGTGTTCACTGGTACCCGTAGCAATATCGAACCTGAAGAGCGCCGTTTCAGAGGCGATCAAAAGCGTATCGTGATCCAGCCAGCCAGCGGCAGAGACGTGCTCGTCGAATTGCCACATCAACGGGCCCGATGCCTCGCGGGTCAGCAATTGTTTGGCGTTAATATCAAACCAGAAGAGCTGACCCCGCTCTGGATGCCAAAGTGGCCCCTCGCCCAGATGACAAACGCGCTCATCAATAATTTGAACGGCACCGCTCATATTTGGAATGCCTCGTCATAGGCTACGACGATCGCGTCAGCTTTGGCCCTAACGGCCGTGGCATCATCACCCGGCTTGTAAAGCGCTGACCCGATGCCAAACCCGTCAACGCCTGCCTGCT
Organism: Ruegeria sp. SCSIO 43209; assembly: GCF_019904295.1. Lineage (NCBI taxonomy): Bacteria > Pseudomonadati > Pseudomonadota > Alphaproteobacteria > Rhodobacterales > Roseobacteraceae > Ruegeria > Ruegeria sp. SCSIO 43209. The sequence continues at coordinate 13,573 of NZ_CP065363.1, read as the reverse complement.
TCCATGCTGCAAAGTTGTCCGGTCCGGCTCCGCCCACCGCAAGCACCTTGGTTACCTTTGGCAAGACTGCCCGAATGGCTTTCAACCCGTCCGGTCCGATCGACAATCCCGGGAAAAGCTTCAGCCCGTCCGCGCCTGCTCGTAATGCAGCAAAACATTCAGTCGGCGTCATGACACCGGGATAGGATGCCATCCCCAACCGTTTCGTTTCCGAAATAACTTCGGGGTTGCAGTCTGGAGAAACGATCAAAGCGCCACCAGCAGCTTTGACGGCTTGCACGTCTTCTGTGGTCAAAACTGTCCCTGCTCCGATCAGCGCTTGCAGCCCAAGCGCCTTGGCCAAAACAGCAATGCTCTCAAGTGGATCGGGTGAGTTCAGCGGGACCTCGATCTTTGTGATACCGGCTGCAACAAGCGCTTCACCGATACCCTCAACCTCGTTCGGGGTCACGCCTCTAAGGATCGCGACTAAATTCCGGCTCATTCTGTGCCCCCTGTTTGGTATTTGTATGCTGCGCCCAATCCGGCCAGTGTCATAGCCGTTGCGTCTGCAAGCGTGGCTGCCATGCCCTGAGCTCCCAACCCTTTTTGGTAAAGCGCGCTTAGACGTGCATCGCCAATCAAGACAACCTGTTGGCCAAGCCAATAGGCTTTGGCGGACGCCAGCTCCAATCCGATCAGCATTCCCGAAAGTCGCGCTTTTGCGTCCGCTGCGGCCTGCCCCTGCAACAGGTCGGCTGCTCGCAATTCGAAAAGCCGCGCACCAAAAGATGCCGGGCGTGTCAGGCACTCTGACAAGGCGGCGTCGAAAGCATCGTCGCTCCAGCCGTCACCGCTCAAGCTATGACGCAGGACCGATTGCTTTGACAGCAGCGCGAAGAGTTCTCCGGTCATGCAGGTTTGAAAGCTGTCGACCTTTCCCGCGCTCACATTCACCCATTTGGTATGCGTTCCCGGCATGCAGATCACCCCGTCAAAACGGGGATTGGCAGCAAGGTAGCCTGCGATCTGCGTTTCCTCGCCACGCATGACATTTGCACTTGGGGTGATTTGGCTCAGCCCCGGCAGAATAGTGACCGACAGCCTTGGATCGGTGACAGGGGCTTGCACCCCATCGGTCTGTTCCGGTTTGCACGGCACCGCCGCATAAGGCGCCTCGATCCAGCCTTTTCGTGCTCCCACCATGCCACAAGCCACCGCTTGTGTGACCTCGCCTTCGCTAAGCCAGTCGTCGATCAGCGCGATGAGCGCAGGCTCAAAACCCGCAGGTTCAAGCTGTCCCATGCCCTTGTCGGACAGGCGATGATCCCGGACCTCTCCGCTCTCGCTGACAAGCCAAACCCGCAGGTTGCTGGTACCCCAGTCTATCGCGATCCAGTCAGACATTGCCTACCCCGTCACCACGACGCCGCCATCAATGACCATCGTCTGACCCGTCATCATACGACTGACATCCGAGGCCAGAAACAGGACGCCCCCGACGATATCTTCCGGCACCAGATGTTCTTTAAGGCACAGACGCTCAAGATGCGATGCTAAGGAAATCGGGTCTGCCCAAAGGTCCAGTTGCTTTTGCGTCAGAACCCATCCCGGCGCCAAGGCGTTGACGCGGATGTTCGACGCGCCCAAGTCGCGCGCAAGGCTTCGGGTCATGCCGTTCAGTCCGGCGTTGGCCGTCGTGTATAGCGGATAGCCTGCGTTCCCCATCATATAGCTGATCGAGGTGAAGTTAATGATCGTACCTTTACCGGCCGCCTTCATTGCCGGAACAACCGCCTGCGCCGCAAAGAAGTAGGCTTTCAGGTTGATCGCCTGCATCCAGTCCCAGAACTCTTCGGTGACGTCCTCGACTGCGTGGCGTTTGTCATTGGCGGCGTTGTTGACCAACACCTCAATCGCGCCATGCGTCTCAGCCGCATGGTCAATAGCAGACTTCAAAGCCGCCATATCGGTAATGTCACACGGTATGAACAAGGGTCGGACACCATGCTTGGCTTCCATCTCGTCGCAGAACTCTGATGCGTCCGAGCGCTGCACAAAGGCAACCTTCGCACCTTGCGCCAGGAATCCGTCTGTCAAAGACGCACCGATCCCCGAGCCGCCGCCGGTGATAAAAACGCTCTTGCCGTTCAGGTCGTGGAATGTTGCTGGAATACTCATCAGTGGCTTTCTCGTGTCACGGGGCGGGTGTCTTTGCCGACAAGGAAATCAAGGTCTGCGCCTTGATCCGCTTGCAGCACATGGTCGATATACATCTTGGCATAGCCACGTGTGTAATGCGGTGGCTCAGGCTGCCAGTTGGCGCGACGCGCCTCCAGCTCTTTGTCCGACACCAACAATTCCAACACACCGTTTGACGCAGAAACCTTGATCCGATCCCCCGTTTTGACCAGAGCTAAGGTGCCGCCATCATTGGCCTCGGGGCTGACATGCAGGATCACGGTCCCGAAGGCCGTGCCCGACATACGCGCGTCGCTGACGCGGATCATGTCGCGCACGCCCTCTTTCACCAACTTTGCAGGGATCGGCATGTTGCCCACTTCCGGCATGCCGGGATAGCCCTTGGGACCGCAGCCCTTGAGAACCAGAATGGTGTCCGGGGTTACGGGCAGATCATCGCGGTCAATATTGGCTTTCAGGTCTTCGATGCTTTCGAACACATAGGCCTCTGCCTCATGCTCAAGCAGCGCATCGGTTGCGGCCGACGGCTTCACGATGGCGCCACGTGGTGCAAGATTGCCCCGTAAAACGCGCAACCCTGCGGCCGGCTTGAGCGGTTCGTCGAATGAGCGGATCACGTCGCGGTTCCAGCACTCGGCCCCTTCGGCATAGGCTGAGATATCTCCGCCCAACACCGTTTTAGCCGCGCGCAGCTTGGCCGAAAGTTCTTTCAGCACCACCGGCATACCGCCCGCGTAGCAGAAGTCTTCCATGAGATATTTGCCGGATGGCATACAGTTCACCAGCAAAGGCACATCTGATCCGATCTCGAAATCACTGAGCGTCAGGTCCACCCCGACCCGTCCGGCCAAAGCCAGCAGGTGCACCACCGCGTTCGTCGATCCTCCAACCGCAGCATTGGCCAGAATGGCGTTCTCGAACGCTTCTTTGGTAAGGATATCGGACGGCTTCAGATCTTCCTCGACCATTTCGACAATTCGTTTGCCGGTTAGATGCGCCAAGGCCATGCGGCGGGCATCTACAGCAGGCAAAGCCGCGTTTGTTGGCAAGCTCATCCCCATCGCTTCGACAAGCGAGGCCATGGTCGAGGCCGTGCCCATCGTCATGCAAACGCCCTTAGACCTGCTCATGCCGGATTCAGCCGCCATGAAGTCGTGAAGCGTCATTTCGCCCGCGCGCACGGCTTCCGAGAACTTCCACACATCCGTGCCAGAACCAATATCTTTGCCCTGCCATTTGCCGTTGAGCATCGGGCCAGAACTGACGACGATTGTCGGCAGGTCAACTGAAGCCGCGCCCATCAATTGCCCCGGCGTGGTCTTGTCGCAGCCACCCAGCAGGACGACTCCGTCCATTCCGTAAGCACGGATTGACTCTTCGACGTCCATTGCCAGCAGGTTGCGAAACAACATGGCGGTCGGCTTCATCTGTGTCTCGCCAAGCGACATCACAGGGAACTCAACCGGAAAGCCACCCGCCTCCCAAACGCCGCGCTTCACACCCTCGGCCAGTTCGCGCAGGCCCGAATTGCATGGGGTCAATTCGGACCATGTATTACAAATCCCGATCACCGGTCTCCCGTCAAAGGCGTGATCCGGGAACCCCTGGTTTTTCATCCAACTGCGATGGATAAAGCCGTCCTTGTCCAACTTGCCATACCAGGCCCGATTGCGTCTGTCGTTCGCCATGTCTTTGTTTCCAGTGCCGAAAGTGGTATAAATGTTAATCCGCTAAGTGGCTGCAAGCTCTTCTAGCCACTCGCGATGCGGCAGCGCTTTTGAGGCCACCTTGCGCGTCTGCCTTAACTATCGCTTTCAATCTCCGATGATCGCTGGACGAAGCGGCAAAACGGATGCCACTTCGCGTGATCGCAGATACATGCGACGGCGGGAACCCCGAAGCGGACGTGTCCGTTGCACTCAATTCAACCAGGCCGCAGTTGAAAACACGATTGCGCGTGGGCCAAACTCACGATTTTCCGGCAGCAGACCCAGTCCCCCGCATCTCATCGAAGACGAACTCCGTTGTCGTCAAACAGGAGCGCCGACGCCGTCGAGAAACTGGCGCTGCGGCGCTGTCCCTGTGCAAAGCTGCGGTCGTCGGATTTGATCGTCACCAGCGGACCCCCGTTGCTGCGACCATAGACGAAAACCTCGCCGCCAAGGTTTTCGACCATCTCGACGTCGACCTGCAGTTCGGCGTCGCCGTCGGCCGCGAAATGCTCCGGCCTCAGGCCGACCGTCACTCCGGTTCCGACTTCGGGCGAGGCAGCAAGCCGCGGCAGCGGAATGACCTGATCGCCGTGTTCGGTCAGTTTCACGCCGTCGGCGGTGACCTCGCCGGTGAGAAAGTTCATCTTCGGGGATCCGATGAACCCGGCGACGAAGACGTTGTCAGGGTCGTCGTAGAGCGCCAGCGGACTGCCGACCTGCTCCACCAGACCTGCGCGCAGCACGACGATCTTGTCGGCAAGGGTCATCGCCTCGACCTGGTCATGGGTGACATAGATCATTGTCGACGCCAGTGATTTGTGCAGGCCCGCGATCTCGAGCCGGGTCTGGACACGCAGCTCCGCGTCCAGGTTGGACAGCGGCTCGTCGAACAGGAAGACCTCGGGATGGCGGACGATCGCGCGACCGATCGCCACCCGCTGGCGCTGGCCGCCCGACAGCTGGCCGGGCTTGCGGTCGAGCAACCGATCGAGCTCGAGGATGCGCGCGGCCTCCTTGACCTGGCTGTCGATCTCCGCCTTCGACGTTCCCGAATACTTGAGCGCGAAACCCATGTTCTCGGCGACCGTGAGATGCGGGTAAAGCGCATAGGTCTGGAAGACCATCGCGATTCCGCGTTGCGCCGGATCGAGTTTCTCGACCCGCCTGTTTCCGATCTCGATCATGCCGTCGCTGATGTCTTCCAGCCCGGCGATCAGGCGCAGCAAGGTGGATTTGCCGCAACCCGACGGGCCGACGAAGACCACGAATTCCCCGGGCTCGATGTCGAGATCGATCCCCTTGATCACATTCGCAACGCCAAAAGACTTCTTGACGCCGCGCAGTTTGAGCCCACTCATCCCGCATCCTCCTTCGAAAGCAGCCCGACCGATTGCCGGCCGAAACGCTGGCTGGTGATCTGAAGTTCGACCGGTCCCTCCCGGCCGCTTGATTCGATCCAGAACCCGACGCTGCCGCCCTGCATGGCAAGCAGGGCCGGCCCGAGACGGCGTGCCGCGCCCGAGACCTCGACCTCGATCGGTTCGGAGAAATACGGCAGTTTCCGCCCGGCCTGATCCAGGGCGCGGACCATGACGCGCAGGCAGTCGCCTTTCGGCGCCATGGCGGTCCGGTCGGGGGCGATCTCCAGCGCGCTGGGGATCTTCCTCGCCGGCAGCAGACACTCCGCAACCGCAGCGCCGTCCAGATACCCGGTCAGCGCGGTCGTCTCCCAGCGTTCGCCCCATTCGCCGAGTTCCGCGTCGGTGAAATGTTTGCGATCGATGATCACCGGCGGGTGCGGCAGATGCGGGAAGGCTTCCCGGTCCGGCTTGATCCGCCGCGGCGCGGTGCCGGCATAGCGGATCTCGACCTCGTCGCAATTGGTCAGGACGATCAGGGGAAAGATCCCGCCGATATTGCGTTCGCCCCGGGCGTAGTGGGTCACCGGTTCCATGACCACCCGTTCCGACGGCTCCGTCTGGCTGGCATAGGCATAGGCCGCGAATTTCGGTTCGCGGTACATGTCCATCACGCCGTGATAGCAGATGCCGTCGCCCGAGCCGAAATCCGCATGTGTGTTGTAGTCGAAGGCGCACCATCCGATGCAGCCCGCGACCGCGCTGTCGCCATAGGCCGCGTCCATGACCTCGAGATGGCGCAGGACATGTTCGTTCTGGCGCAATTCGTTGTCGGTGCTCTTGGTCGGGAACATGTGGCCGTTGTATTCCGTCACCAGATAGGGGACGTCGTGCCCCAGCCCGGTCACTTCCCGTTGCGGCCGCAACGGCGTCCGGCCGCGGTTGCCACCGAGTTCATGCGACCCCAGGACGAAGTCGTTCATCGTATAGACGTCTTCCAGAAACTCGCTTTCGGCGATGCAGCGGATCCCGCCGGTGGGCCGGGTGGTGTCGAGAGCGCGCGCCACGCGGTTTGTTTTGGCGTAGAACGCGTGATCGTCCGGGCTTTCATTGATCCGCACACCCCACATGATGACCGAGGGATGGTTCCAGTCGCGACGGATCATGCGTTCGACATTGCGCACCGATTCCGCCTTCCATACGCTGCCGCCGATGTGTTGCCAGCCAGGGATCTCCTCGAGCACCAGCAAGCCGATGCGATCGCAATGGTCGAGAAACCAGGGCGACGGCGGATAGTGCGAGCTGCGCACGGTATTGCAGCCGAGCTCGTACCTGAGGATCTCCGCGTCGCGCTCCTGGGCGGCGCGGGGCAGCGCATAGCCGACATGGGGAAAGGACTGGTGCCGGTTCAATCCACGAATTTTCAGGGGCTTGCCGTTCAACCGGAAGCCGTCGGTGGTGAAATCGACGCTGCGAAACCCGAACTGCGTCGACCAGCCATCCCGGCCATGCGCCGTTTCAAGGACCAGGGACAGCGTGTAGAGCGCGGGGTCCTTGACATCCCACAGCGCGATGTCCTTCAGGCCGGCAAGGTCGATGGCAACCCGGGCCTCGGACACCGGCACCGTGGCGGTTGCGACGGTCCTGCCGCCGCGGTCGATCAGCTCCGCGGTGATCCGCCCCTCGATCTCCTGGTCGCAAGCATTGGCCAGCGTGACGACGGCATGTACAGTTTTTTCCGCCGCCAGGACATCGGGCGTTTCGACCTTGGCGCCCGCGATCGAGAGGGCCGGCGCGACCTCGATCCAGGCGTCCCGGTAGATGCCGGCATAGGTCAGATAGTCGATCTGCCCTCCGAAGGGCGGGATTTCGGGGTTTTCCGTCCCGTCCAGAACGACCGTCAACAGGTTGTCACCGGGGCGGAGCCGGTCGGTCAGCCGGGCGTGGATCGGCGTATATCCGTCCTTGTGGGCGGCAATTTCCGTGCCGTTCAGGTAGATCCGGGCATCCGCCATCACCGCGTCGAACCGCAGCGTCACCTCCTGGCCGTCCCAGGCGGGATCGGGGCGGATCAGCTTCTGATAGGTGTACCGGCGCTGGTAGGCCGTTTGATCCGCATGGTTGTAGGGCAGATCGACCGCGTTATGGGGCAGAGTGACCGCCCGCCCGCGGCGGGCCTGCTGCCTCAGTTCGGGCGCATCGCCCTCGTGGAACTGCCAGTCGGTATTGATGTTCGTTGTGTGCGGCATCGTGCTTTCCTATTTGACTGCACCCAGCATGCCCTGGACGAATTGGCGCTGGAGGACGAAGAAGATGAGAAGCGTGGGCAGGGTGGCCAGGATCGTCGCGACCATCAGAGCGCCATAGTCGGGCAATTGCTGCGTCCCCAGAGACGAGATGGCGAGCGTGATGGTTTTCTTGTCGTTGGTCTGCAAGACGATCAACGGCCAGAGGTAGCTGTTCCATTGCGCCATGAACACGATGATCGTCGCGGCGGCATAGGTTGATTTCATCACCGGCATGTAGATGAACGCGAAGATCTGCCATTCTTTCAGCCCGTCGACGCGGGCGGCATCGCGCAGCTCGCTCGGAAAAGCGATGGTCGCCTGGCGAAAATAGAACATGATGAACAACAGCGAGAGCGCGGCGACCGAGGGAAGGATGACGCCGATATGGGTGTTGATCAGCCCGATCTTGCCGGTCAGGACGAAGAGCGGAACCATCAGCGCGGCGAAGGGGATCGACATCAGAAGCAGCAGGCCGCCGAATACCCTGTCCTTGAACCTGGACTTGAAGACCTCGAAACCGTAGCCCGCCATCGACGCCACCAGCAGCGTCAGGGCCGTGCCGATGATCGCGACCTTGAAGGAATTGTAGAGGATCTCCGGGACATTGTTCGTGGTGACGAGGGTCGAGAGGTTCTCGGCCAGGGCCGATCCCGGCCAGCTTCTGCCCTTGATGATATCGGCGGACGTATTGGTGGCACCGATGATCATCCAGGCGAAGGGGAAGACGGAGACGAAGGCCATGACTCCGAGGAAGCCATAGGTCGCCAGGGTTCTGAACGATCTCATTTCCGGTCCCTCGCAACGTAGAATTGGATGAAGCTGAGGATCGCCACGAGAACCACGATGACGTAGGACACCGTCGCGGCGTATCCGAAGCTCGGCATGAACTTGAAGGTCAGATTGTAGATGTACATGGACAGCGTGAGCGTCGCATCGCCCGGCCCGCCTTCGGTCAGGTTCACCACCTCGTCGAACAGTTGCAGCGTGCCGATCGTCGACATGACGCAGGTGAACAGGATCACCGGTTTCAGCATCGGAATGGTCAGTCGGAAGAAGACCGCTCTGGGTGGCACCCCGTCCACGCGCGCGGCCTCGTAGATCGAGCGGTCGATGTTCTGCAGGGCCGCAAGGTAGAAGATCATGTTATACCCGGTCCAACGCCAGGTGATCCCGATGATGACAAGAACCTTGGCCCAGAACGGATCGCTCAGCCAGGGGATCGGCTGGTCGATCAGGTAGAGCCCGATGAGCGTCTGGTTCACCACCCCGTCGAGTGCGAACATCGACTTGAAGAGAATGGCATATGCGACAAGCGACGTGACGCAGGGCAGGAAGATCGCGGTTCGCAGCAAGCCGCGAAATTTCAGATCGGGATTGTTCAGCAAAGTGGCCATGAGCAGAGCCAGAACGATCATGATCGGCACCTGCACCACCAGAAAGGTGCCGGTGTTCAGCAGGGCTTGCAGGAAGACAGGATCCTCCGTCAAGCGCAGGAGGTTGTCGAAGCCGCCGAAGGACAGATTCATCCCCCTGCCGGTCTGAAAGCTCATCCACAAGGAGGACAGGATCGGGTAGATCATGAAGAGCCCGATCATGACCATCGCGGGCATGATGAATGCCCAGCCGTTCGATTTCATAGATTTCACCGCATGACCTCCTTCGATTCAGCCGCGGCCAAGGCAGGGCAGCCGCCGCGGCCGCCGCCCCGTCTCGGGATTACCGGATGGCCTGGGTCAGGCGCCGCTCGTAGGTTTCGAGCGCGTCGTCAAGCGCGGCATCGCCGCGGATCACGTCTGGCACATAGGCGAGGAAGGCCGCTTCCGCCTCGAAGGTAAAAACGCCGAAATTGACCTCCGGAACCACGCCGAGCCAATCCGCGAAGTCGGCCCAGATCTTCTGGTCGGCAAAAAACGGATCCGGCGCGTCGTAGGCGGCGGTGTGACGCGCCGCCAGCAGCGAACCGACCGCGCCCTTGTCGGCGAGGATATCGGCGTAGAAGTCGCTGTCGCCGGCCCAGACATCGTTCAGGAAATCCAGCGCCACTTCGGTGTTCGGCCCCTCGGCCATGACGTACCAGCTGGAACCGCCGACGTTCGAGGCATGCACCGCACCTTCGATACCGTCGATGCGCGGGATCGGCGCCACGGCCCATTCCCCGGCCTGATCGGCGTTGGCCTTGATGGCGGCGGTGATCCATGCGCCGGTGGCGACGCCGCTCACGTCATGCGAGGTGAAGGCCCCGACATATTCGGTCCAACCCGCGGCATCCTGCACAATGCCGGATGTCATGACCTTGATGTATTCCTCGACAACCTTGCGGAACCGCGGATCGGCCCCCAGCGATACCGCACCGTCCGGCGTGGTGTACCAGGTGCCCGCCGATTGCAGCATGAGCCGGAGCAGGTCGGTGCGGTTGAACGGCTGAACCAGGAAATCCTTGCCGGTCACGGCCTCCACCGACTGGCCGATCTCGATGAACCTGTCCCAGGTGATACCCACCAGGTCATCCTGCGCGAATCCCGCCGCTTCCAGATCGGCGCGATGATAGAATACGCCGGTGACACCGGAATCGAAGGGCATCGAATAGGCCGTCCCGTCCACCGTTGCCAAGGCGACCTTGTAGGGCGCCATGCCGGACAGGTCGACATGCTCGCCCACCGGTTCGAATGCCTGCGGGAAGGTGAGCAGAAATCGTTGGGCGGCATAATCCTCGATCAGCACGATGTCCGGCAGGCCCTGGTTGCTGCCCGAGGCAAGCTGCGATTGCAGTTTCTGCTCCAGCGCATCCTTGCCGAAATCGGCAACCACCAGGCTCACGTCGGGATGTTCGGCCTGATAGCGCGCCATGGCCCTTTGCATCGAGTCACCGTTGAAATTCGGATCCCAGCTCCAGACCGTGAGCATGGTCTCGGCCGATGCCGTTCCGGCAGCAAGGCTCAGGGCGCCGGCGGTGAGCATGGCGCCAAGGCTGCCGGTCGATTTCAGTGAATTTAGTCTCATTCTCTCTCCTCCTTGAGATCGGACAACGCTGCCCGAGATCGGACATAGCACGATTCGGAAAAAAATTTAGTAAAAATTTACTTCAACAATCAGACGGTCTGTCTGCAGTTGCGCGGTATCAGTCTCTAGCAACGCCGACGCGAGATGGAGTCTGTTGCTTGCTGTGTCGAGTTCTGAAATGACCTGGCCCGGTGGCTGCCAATCGGGCGGCATGCTTCCACTCAGCCTGTTGAGCAAACTCTACGTGCGCACAAGCGCCGCCACCGCAACAAGCTTCGGCTTCAATGAGGGGCCCAAATGCTCGGTAGAGCCAAATGAAGCTTGCTTTGCGCGACCGCCCAAGACATCGCTGCCACAGATGTGAGCCCGGCAACGACCGTTGCCGCCTCCGGGCCGATTTTACAGACCGGTTGAACGTCGGCTACTTTCACGCCAGACGATGTCCGTCTCCAGCGTAACATGCTTGGTCACACGCCGTCCGCGAAGACGTTCCACAAGAAGATCAACAGCAGTTTCACCAATCGTTTCCACGGGGATGCGGACCGTCGAAAGCGGTGGTGTCAAAAATTGAGCGACCGAAACGTCGTTGAAGCTGACCACTGATACATCTTGCGGAATCGAACGACCGGTTTCCTGAAGGGCACGGTATACCCCTACGGCCACGCCATCATTGAAGGCCACGATTGCATCCGGCTGCACGACGTTGTCCAGCAAATCCACCGTCAAACCGTAGCCGAGCCGCTCCCAATGCCGGTCACCGCCGTCATTTGAGACCTTGCACATAGAGGCGTCGAACCGGTTGGCCTCCCGCATCCACTCGCAGTATGCCGCATAGCGGACTTCGTCGCGGTGTTCGGAATTCAGTTCCTTGCCCAGACCGACAAAGGCAATCCGCTTTGCGCCATTTGAGTCCAGGCAAGTCAGCGTTTCACGCATCGCATCGCGCAGATTTGTTTCCACGGTATCAAATTTCCTGTTGGGCGCGGTGCAATCTGCAAACACGATATTTTGGCCGAAGGGTGCCATCCAGGAGCTGTCGTCCGAGGGTTCTGCGGCTATGGCAATCGCTGCCCGCACGGATGGTCCCGGCGAGTTCTGATCCCCGATCTGATCGCGACGCACAGTAACCGCGTTGATACGCTGTTCCTTGCACCGCCTTTCAATCCCGAGACGCAGGCCAACGTAATACGGATCGCCCAGTTCTTCTGCCGGGTCCAAAAAGTGCACGATGGCGATCGCTCCAAGTCTCTTGCCAAGCCGGTTTCTAGGGGTTTGATAGTTCAGCGATTCCGCTGTCTCAATAATGAGTTTGCGCTTCACGTCACCCACGGAAAGGGTTGGGTCCCCGTTAAGAACCCGCGAAACTGTCGCCGCAGAGACGCCAGCACGATCGGCAATATCTTTTATCGTGACCAAACCATCGCCCCAAGTTTAGAGTGTTTCGGGAAAGCCTTGAATCACCAAAACCCTGCCACGCCTTCGGCGCTCTCGGGCTTTTGGTGATGCTTGATGGCTCAAGTATCCCCCGAAACGTTTTAGTAAATAATTTATCATACCGCGATGCCCGTCATACATCAACGCCCCTGCAGCAGCATTTGGTGCGCGAGTTGAACCAAAGCGGCCCTGCCGGAGGCTCCGGGTTCTCGAGAGCTTGAGGAGCCATTCACAAGAACAGGGATGATGACAAGACTTTTGCGCCCTGATCCGTCATCCCGCCGGTGGCCGATTGGGGACGATTTGCGACTGCCGCAATTCAACGCCGGTCCAGCTCTTGCAGCCAGAGGAAAATGACCGGATAGTGTCGGCACGATGGCATGTCGCGCGATGATGTCCGGGGAACGACTTGGATGGGATGCGCCCGATCGTGAAGCGGCTCAGCCGATTTAGGGGTGCAACAAAGGGACACGTGAGCAAACCTTGGGCGAAGCAAAAACAATTGTCTCCAACGACTGGTTGTCGGTCTACGCAATGGCGGTAAATGAGGAAAACGCCGCCGGTGGACGGGTCGTTACATCGCCCACGAACGGCGCGGCGGGCGTCGTACCTTCGGTCATCCGCTACTATCGGGACCACTGCATCGGTGCGACAGAACAGGGTGTCGAGACACTCCTTCTGACCGCTTCTGCCATCGGCGGCCTTATCAAGCACCGCGCGTCGATCTCGGGGGCGGAATGTGGCTGTCAAGCCGAAGTCGGTAGCGCATCGGCGATGGCCTCGGCAGGCTTGTGTGCCGCATTGGGCGGCACCAACGAGCAGATCGAGAACGCCGCCGAAATCGCGCTGGAACATCACCTTGGCATGACCTGTGATCCTGCGGCTGGGCTGGTACAGGTGCCCTGCATCGAGCGCAACGGATTGGGGGCCATCAAGGCCGTCAGCGCCGCAAGCCTCGCTCTGCGAGGTGATGGCACGCATTTCATGCCGCTGGATAATTGTATCGAGACCATGCGGCAGACCGGCGAAGACATGAACACCAAATACAAGGAGACGAGCCTTGGAGGCCTTGCTGTCAACTTGCCCGAGTGCTGAACCCAAGTCAGGTCCTGGAACGAAGTCAGAGCCGCAGTACATCTTGAAACTGTCCTGCGCTGCGGCGCCGGGGATCGTGGCAGCTGTCACCACTGCGCTTGCGGAGCAGGGCGCTAATCTTGTCGAAACCACACAGTTCTGGGATCGCCAGAGTAACCGCTTTTTCCTTCGCGTGGCGTTTCTGGCAAGCGCAGACGATGAGGGGCGAATCTTCGATGCGCTTGCTCCGATCAAAGCGCGGTTCGAGATGGAGATGATCCTGAGTCACACCGGACGTAAGCCGCGCATTCTCATAATGGTGTCGCGCTTCGATCACGCATTGCTGCACCTTCTTTACCAGGTGCGTGTCGGCTGGCTCGACGCGGAGGTGGTCGGCATTGTGTCGAACCATCCGGATGCTCAGCGTGTCGCCGAACAGGAGGGTTTGCCTTTTCACCACATTCCGGTCAACCGAGACACCAAGCCGGAGGCCGAGGCGAGACTGCTAGCGCTGGTTGAAGATGTG